>NZ_JBBCIR010000025.1:0-64040 GCF_037189885.1 Paludisphaera sp. | reverse complement strand
CAGGCGGGACGCCCGCGCCACAAGAAATACTGAGTTTGCGGATTCGGTCATGCACGACGATCCCATTCTTAACCCGGAATCCAGAAATCTCGCCTCGGGAGCCGCGGAACATGAACGTGGACGATGGTCCCCGCGTTCCTTGGCAATTCGGATTCAGCGACAGTTAAGCGTGGCGACTCGCGCCCCTGACCGTCGACGCGTGCGCGCCCCGGCCGGCCGCCACCCCCCGCCCCTGAGCCCCCGGTCACGCCGGCGTAGGCTCGCGGGGGGACGCTCGAAACTCGTTCGATTTCGACGAACGGACCCAAACGGTTTTCGATTTAATCCGATGTCAATTCAGAATTTGGGTTGAATCGAGCGTGGCGCGCCAGCGACGAACGAACCCAGGGCGGCGCCCGAGGCCGGGGCCGGACGTCCGGCCGCGGATTTCGACCCGGGTTGAGAGATGGCGGGATTTGCCGTAACATGAGCCCGCACCGGGCGGGACCGCGCGCGTCCCGTCAAGCCCATCTCCGCCTTGCAAGCTCACGAGCCCCACCCGCCATGCCCAAGACCGATCACGAGCGAGAGCGCAGCCTGGCCGTCTTCATCGACCTGGAGAACCTCGCCATGGGGTTCCAGAGCCAGCGCAAGACGCGATTCGACATCCAGAAGGTCCTGGAGCGGCTGGTCGAGAAGGGCAAGCTCATCGTCAAGAAGTCCTACGCGGACTGGAGCCGGTACCCCAACTACACGGCGCCGTTCCACGAGGCGGCCATCGAGCTGATCGAGATCCCCAAGCGCGCCCAGACGGGGAAGAACTCGGCCGACATCCGGCTCGTCGTCGACGCGATGGACCTCGCCTGGAGCAAGCCCCACGTCGACACCTTCGTCATCGTCTCGGGCGACTCCGACTTCTCCCCGCTGGTCTCCAAGCTGAAGGAGAACGGCAAGCACGTCATCGGCCTAGGGATGAAGGGCTCGACCTCGGAACTCCTCCGCGACAACTGCGACGAGTTCATCTACTACGAGGACCTGGAACGCCAGGAGCAGAACGAGCAGCAGCTCGCCATCGACCTGAAATCGACCCTGCCGGCCCAGCTCGACGACAAGCAGCGCGAGGTCTTCGGCCTGCTCGTCGAGGCGTGCGCGGCGCTCCGGCGCGAGAACCACGAGATCCTCTACGCGTCGATGATCAAGGACACCATGAAGCGGAAGATGCCCTCGTTCGACGAGAGCTACTTCGGCTACCGCAGCTTCACCCACGTCCTGGAAGACGCCGACAACCTCGGCCTGGTGGATATCGAGCGCAACCCCAAGAGCGGCACCTACATGGTCACCCGCATCAGCGGCGAGGGGGCCGGCGATCCGGGCCGGACCGCCCAGCGCGCGGAGAAGTCGGGGTCGTCCGGCGGCGGCCACCACGGTCGCGGCCGTCGCTGAGCGTCGCCCCGGCGGGCGAGATCCCGATCTCTGGACGGTGGGCTTCGCGCATCATCACCGATCGGAGCGGCGATCATGAAAATGGCAACAGGCGTCGTGGCGGCGGTCGTGCTGGCGTGGGGGGCCTCGTCCATGGGCGCGGAACGGAAGGGTGAGGCTTCCTCCTCGGAGATCGTGGGGGGGGCCAACCAGTTCACGGTCGACCTGTACCGCGCCATCGCCGGCGAACCCGGCAACGTCTTCGCCTCCCCCCTGAACGTGGCGACGGCCCTCGGCATGACGGCCCTCGGCGCGAAGGGGGAGACGGCCGGCCAGATGGCGAAGGCGCTCCACCTCCCCGCCGACGGCTCGCCCGCCGCCCTCGGGACGCTCGCCGAGGCGCTCAAGGGCGCGATCGTCGCCGCCGACGGGAGCGACGCGGGGGTCTCCACCGCCAACGCCGGCTGGTTCGACGAGTCCGAATCAATCCTCCCCGAGTACGCCGACCGCCTGCGCGAGTCGTTCGGATCCGAGCCCCATCGGGTCGACTTCCGAAACTCGCGCGACGCCGCCCTCAAGGCCATCAACGGCTGGGTGGCCGACCAGACCCGCGACAAGATCCGCGACCTGCTCAAGCCCGACCACGTCGGCCCGGACACCTCGCTCGTCCTGACCAGCGCCATTCACTTCAAGGGCTACTGGAGGTCCGCCTTCGACCCGAAGCGCACCAAGGACGGCACCTTCCACGCGGCCGACGGCCCCGCCCCCGCCCGGCTGATGAACCTGCCGGACGGGCGCCTCCACTACCGCGAGGACGACGAGGTTCAGGCGGTCACCATGCTTTACAAGGATGGCACGCTAGGGATGCTCGTGGTCCTGCCGAAGGCCCCCGACGGCCTGGCCGCGGTCGAGGCGGGCCTGACCGCCGAGAAAATCCGGGAGTGGGCGACGAATGCGCGGCTTTCAACCGTGAACCTCACCCTCCCTCGATTCCGGTCGACGGCCGAGTTCGACCTGGTGAAGCCCCTCCAGGCGCTGGGGATGACGGACGCCTTCGACCCTTCGAAGGCCGACTTCTCCGGCATCAACGGCCGCCGCGACCTCGCGGTCTCGGCCGTCGTCCACAAGGCGTTCGTCGAGGTGGAGGAGAAGGGGACCGAGGCCGCCGCCGCCACGGGCGTCGCCATGACGCGGTCGAGCGCCATCGCCAGGCCCCCGGTCGTCTTCCGGGCCGATCGCCCCTTCCTCTACCTGATCCGCGACAACGAGAGCGGCGCGATCCTGTTCATCGGCCGCCTGGCGAAGCCCTGAGCCGGCCTATCGGCCGACGCTCATCGACGCGGCGATGCGCACCGTCTCGGCCTGGATGATCGCGGTGTCCTCCAGGTCCCGGGCGTAGCCGCCGGCCATGGCGACGGCCACCGGCAGGCCGGCGTCCCGGCACGCCTCCAGGACCATCCGGTCCCGCGCGGCGAGCCCCGCCTTCGTCAGCTTCATCCGGCCCAGCCGGTCCCCCTCGTAGGGGTCGGAGCCGGCGAGGTAGAAGGCGAGTTCCGCCTCGGATTCCTCGATGGCCGTCGCCAGCGCGGGCTCCAGGGCGGCGAGATAGTCGGCGTCACCCGTCCCGTCGGGGAGGCCCACGTCGAGCCGGCTCCGCCGCTTGCGGAGCGGATAGTTCCGCTCGCCGTGGATCGAGAAGGTGTAGACGTCCGGGTCCTCCTCGAAGATGGCCGCGGTGCCGTCCCCCTGGTGGACGTCGCAATCGATGACGACCACCTTGCGGCAGCGGCCCTCGGCTTGCATCGCCCGCGTGGCGACGGCCACGTCGTTGAAGACGCAGTAGCCCGCGCCTCGGTCGCGGCGGGCGTGATGCGTCCCTCCCGCGAGGTTGACCGCCACGCAGAGACCGCGCGGGCGGGCGTCGCAAGCGCCGACCTCGGCCAGGGCCGACCTCGCCGCGGCGACCGTCGCCCCCGTCGATCGGAGCGACCGCTCCGCAAGCTCGGGCGACCACGGCAGCCCGATCTCGCGGACCTCCTCGACCGAGAGCCCGCCCTCCATGACCCGGGCGTAATATTCCGGGTCGTGGGCGCGGGCGATCTCTTCGGCCGTGGCCCGATCGGCGACGCGGAGCCACTCGGGGGGGATGATCGCCTCGTCGATCAGTCGACGCCGCAGGCGGGCGTACTTGGCCGCCGGGAACGAGTGCGTCGGCGGAAGCCGGAGGGCGAACTGGTCGGTGTGAAAGACGTCCATCGCCATCGGTGATCCCGAGGAAAGGGGCCCGGCGAACGTCGGTCAGAGCGGCTTTGCCCTGTCGAACCCGTGCGGCGTCTCCAGGTCGTCGAGCCGGATCTCCGGGAACTCGTCGTCGATCTCCAGGATCAATCGCCAGCCGTAATGGGGCGAGGAGATGATGAGTTCGCTGGCGTCGATCTCCTCCCAGTGTCGGGAGCCGATGTAGACGCAGCCGATCTCAAGCTCGCCGGCGAGGGACGCGGCGTCGAACGCCTCCCACCGCAACGACGAGACCGGGCGCACGGTGAGCCGCGACCGGCTCGCGTACAGTTCCTTGCGGCCGTCGGAACGATCGACGCCGAGTTCCCAGCAGTCGCGATCGAGGCGGACGATCAGCTTGTCGCCCCGCTGGACGAGGTCGGCCATCTTGAATCGCGCGTCGTGGAGGTAACCGGAGAGGAAGACGATATCGTGGAGATAGTTCCAGACGCGGCGGGGGCGGAATCGCAGGCGGCGGGCGACGTGCGCCCGGAAGGGGCGCTGAAGTCCGGTAACAATTTAGGCCTCCTGGCGACCATCAAATCGGGACCAGGCCCGCGCCCCGCCGCGAGGGGGCGGGGCACGGAGCCGTCGTGTCCGTCAGCCGCGCGCGGCGATCTGCTGCTTGGCGGCCTCGTACACTCGGTCGACGGTGAAGCCGAACTCCGCGAGGAGGTCCTTGAGCGGGGCCGACGCGCCGAACGACCGCATGCCGATCGTCGCCCCCTTCATCCCGACGTACCGCTCCCAGCCGAAGGTGGAGGCCTGCTCGACCGAGACGCGGGCCAGGACGTCGGGAGGCAGGACCTCGTCCTTGTACGCCTGGTCCTGCTCGTCGAACAGCTCCCAGCTCGGCATGCTGACGACGCGGGCCTTGATCCCCTCGGCCTTCAGCTTCTCGTAAGCGCCGACGCACAGCGAGACCTCGCTGCCGGTGCCGATCAGGATGACGTCGGGCTTGCCCCCCTCGGCGTCGGCCAGGATGTAGGCGCCCTTCGCCAGCCCGGAGGCCGGGGCGTACTTCTCGCGGTCGAGCGTCGGGATGGCCTGCCGCGTCAGGATCAGCGCGACGGGCTTGTGCCGGAACGGGATGACCGTACGCCAGGCCTCGGCGACCTCGTTGGCGTCGCACGGCCGGATGACGACGAACCCGGGGATGGCCCGGAGCGACGCCAGCTGCTCGACCGGCTGGTGGGTCGGCCCGTCCTCGCCCACGCCGATCGAGTCGTGCGTGAAGACGTAGATGACCGGCAGTTCCATCAGCGCTGAGAGGCGGATCGGGGCGCGGCCGTAGTCGCTGAAGATGAGGAAGCCCGCGCCGTAGGGGCGGACCTTCGCCGTGGACATGCCGTTCATGATGGCGCCCATGGCGTGCTCGCGGATGCCGAAGTGGAAGTTCCGGCCGGAGTAGGCCTCGGCCGAGAACGAGGCGGCGTCCTTGAGCAGCGTCTTGGTCGAGGGCGCGAGGTCGGCCGAGCCGCCGATGAGCCACGGTAGGTTCTTGGCGACCGCGTTGAGCACCTTGCCCGAGGACTCGCGCGAGGCGACCCCCTTGGCGTCGGCGGGGAACGTGGGGATGTCCTTGTCCCAGCCGTCGGGGAGCTGGCGGTGCTGCATCCGGTACAGCTCGTCGGCCAGCTCGGGGTGCTTCGCCTTGTAGGCGTCGAGCTTCTGGAACCAGGCGTCGCGGGCCTGCTTGCCGCGGGCGCCCATCTCCTTACGGAAGTGCTCGTAGACGCCGTCGGGGACGAGGAACTTGGCGTCCTCGGGCCAGCCGTAGAACTTCTTGGTCAGGCGGATCTCGTCGTCCCCCAGCGGCTCGCCGTGGGCCCCGCTGGTGTCCTGCTTGTTGGGGGCGCCCCAGGCGATGTGGCTGTCGACGATGATCATCGTCGGCCGGTCGTTACAGTTCGCGAACGCCTGATATGCCCGCTCCAGCAGCTCCAGGTCGTTGGCGTCGCCGACGCGGGCGACGTTCCAGCCGTAGGCCATGAACCGCTCGGCCACGTCGTCGTTGTAGGTGAGGTCGGTGTTCCCCTCGATCGTGATCCGGTTGTCGTCGTAGATCCAGCAGAGATTGGAGAGCTTCAGGTGCCCGGCGATCGAGGCGGCCTCGTGCGAGATCCCCTCCATCAGGTCGCCGTCGGAGCAGATGACGAACGTGTTGAAGTCGATCAGGTCTTCAAACCCGGGCTTGTTGTACCGGGCGGCCATCCACTTCGACGCGATCGCCATCCCGACGCTGTTCGCCACGCCCTGCCCGAGCGGCCCGGTGGTGGTCTCGACGCCCGAGGTCAGGCGATACTCCGGGTGCCCCGGCGTCTTGCTGTGGAGCTGGCGGAAGTTCTTGACGTCGTCCAGCGTCACCGACGGCCGGCCGGTCGTCTCGTACTTCTCGTCGACCGCCTGGACTTCGGCCAAGTGCAGCAGCGAATAGAGGAGCATCGACGCGTGGCCGCACGACAGGACGAAGCGGTCGCGGTTCGGCCATACCGGGTCGGAGGGGTCGTACCGCAGGTGCTTCTGCCAGAGCAGGTACGCCACCGGCGCGAGGGCCATGGGGGTGCCGGGGTGGCCCGAGTTCGCCTTCTGCACGGCGTCCATCGAGAGGGTGCGGATCGTGTCGATGCACGTCTTGTCCATCGGCTCGTCCGCCTGGGACACCGGCTGCTTCAGGTTCACGGTGGATGCCATGCCTCGGGATACTCCAGCTAGCTAGGCCATGCGATGCGTTCGGCGCGCGACGCCGGCGCGCCTTCGGGGTCCATTCCCACGGAAGCCCAATAGCCTAAGATCCGCGAACGGGCGGCACAATCCAACTTCCTTCGCGTGCGTGCCTTTCGCCTCCCACGGACCGAGACGGCGCGATCCGACGGGCGGACAGACGCCGCGTCCGGAAATATCTCCGGAAACCTGAAATCCCGCCGATCCCGTCGCTGACCATACGGATGTTTGATGTCGGTGCTCCTTGGCAACACGGGCGCGGTAAAGCATCCGGGGGCGATCGCCTCCAGATCAAAGAGTGCCCCCGGCCCGATCCCGTCCCCTCCCCCGCCGAAAGAGAGCAGCCGCGCCAGCGGCGGGCGGGGGTCGTCGGATTTCGGAGGCGCCGACGCTCTCCGAGCGGCCATCATCACGGCCTTCCCCCCTGGCGGGGGAAGGTGGCCCGGAGGGCCGGATGAGGGGGGGACGAGCGAGACGGGTCTCGGGGTTCGCGGGGGCCTTGCGTGGCCGTCGGCATGGGCGGTGTCGCGAATTCCGAAGCCTCGCGGGCAAGCTCCCCCTCATCTGACCGCTTCGCGGTCTGTCTTCCCCCTCCAGGGGGGAAGGTCGTCGGAGACCCGAGCCGGTCGAGGCCGAGCCTTGCCCCGGCATCGGTAACCGAAAAAGTGTCGGGTCCTCGGCCAGGCGGGAGAGCGGACGCGCGTCGCACGCTCGATTGAGTGGGAAAACTACTTCGAAAGCGACGAACGAACCCAACTGGTTTCCAGCACAAGATAATAACTAGTGGTGACTTACAGGCGTCCGCGCGGAAGACGCGGCGCGCGAACGAAGCCAACTCGCGGTGCCTCGCGCCCCGGGCGACGGCGACGGGCTGATGTCGGATCCTCGCCACGTTTCGGCGGCATGGCCTGTCGCGGAGGTCGACGGCCCTCATATGCTGCATCCACACGCATCATCGAGCCCCCCGGCCGTCGTCCCGAGGGCCAGTCCAACCATGAACGAGAACGCGCCGCCCGACCTCCGGCCCATGTCGCCGAGGCTCGCCCGCGTCCTGCCCCTGGCTGGGACGGCGATCCTCGCGATCGTCGCGTTCGCCGTCGGCCTCGCATACGGGCACGGCCCCCATTACGCGGCCGTCGCGGCGCTCATCTGTGCCGGTTCCATGTTGGGCGGCTGGGGAGTCCTCCTGCTGTTCGGTCGGCCGGTCCAGGGCGACGAGTGGTTCTGGGTGGTGCCGATGGGCTTCATCGTCAGCCTACTCACGCCGAGGGTTACGCCCCTCTCTTACGCGAGCATCCTGATCCGATCCCTGCTGATGGCCGGCACCATGGGTCTGATCATTGGAACCGTCGGCCGAGCGATTAGCAGGCGGACGCGACGGTTCGTGGCGAGCATGTACCGGCCGCGAGGGGCCGGCGGGACGTCCGGCGGCGACCGCGAGGCCGCGGCGGGCCAGGGGGATGCCCAGCCATGAACGAACCTCGCTCGCCGGGTCTCCCGCCCATGTCGCCGAGAGGGGCCACGATCATGATCCTGACCTACACCGGCGTCTTCGGGATTTTCTTCTTCCTGATGGGCCGCCTTCAAGGGCTCGAAACGCGAGACGCGGGCCTGAAGGCCATCGTCCTCGTCATCTCGGCCCTGGTCGGCTGGGGCGTCATGAGAATGTTCGGCGAGTTGGATCGGAGTTGGTTGTCGGGCTGCGGCATTTTGTTTTACATATCCATGTCAGGCTATGTGTCGCCGAAGGTCTCGCCTTATACGTATTTGGACGTACTCCCCCGGTCCCTGACGCAGTGCGTGTGCCTTGCGCTACTGGCCGGAGTCGTCAGGCGAGTGGCCGGTTGGTGGTCGAATCGGCCTCGCGCGGACTCCGATGAGCTGCGGGGGCCGGGCCTCATGGCCGGTTCGGGGCGAGGCGTCCCGACGGGGCGGGATTCCCAACCATGAACGAGCCTCGGTACTCGGCGCACGACCCCCTGCCCCCGTGGGAAGCCCGCCGACTGCCCGTCCTGATGGCGTCGATATGCCTGGTCGTGTATTTCCTCTCCGGCCTCTCCCTCGGCCGCGAGGCTCGCGACGCGGCCACGGAAGCCGCCATCATCACGGCCTGCCAGGCGATCGGCTGGCGCGTGCTGCTCCTCTTCGGAGGTCCACTCCGGGGGATGTTTGGTATTGGCTGATGATGCCGATTGCCCTGGGTCAGCTTTCGCCCAGGGTGCCGCCCGCCTCATACGCGAACATATTCACGATTTCGCTCCTGACGCACGTCCTCGTCGCGGTGGCCTTCGCCGCCTTCGTCCGGCCGTCCGGGAGGTGGGCGGCACGATCGTCCCCGTCTCCGTATCGGCCGCGAGCGACGGGCGGGACGTCCAGCGGCGGGGCGCTCGGAGGCCCGGCGCGGGGCGACAAGTAAGAAGGGTGAACTTCTGGGCGAGCGTCGATCGCGCCCGCGATGAACCGTTGCCATGGCGGGAGATGGGATGCGCGTCTTACGCTCGGCTCGCGGAAAAACCACTTCGAAAACGACGAACGAAGCCAAATCAATTTAGACGCAAAGGCATTTCCCAAATTGACTTGCATCCAACCACGCGGCGGCCTCGACGCGCGAACGAACCCAACTCGCGAGGCCTCCGACGCCCCGGGGATACCCCCCCCTGGCTTCATCGCGACCGTCGGGCGATAATGCGGCCCGCGACGACGACGAAGTCACCCTCCCGAGACGCGCGATGCCCGCCGAGCCGATCGACGCCGACCTCACCGACCGTTCCCCGGGCCCCGGCCGGCTGGCCTGGCTGATCGTGGCGATGCTGGTGCCGGTGGCCCTGCTGAACTACCTCGATCGCCAGATGCTCGCGGTGATGAAGACGTCGGTGATGGCCGACATCCCCGACATCGCCAGCCGCGAGAACTGGGGGTTCATGCTCGGCTCGTTCAAGTGGGTCTACGCGTTGCTCAGCCCGGTCGGGGGCTACATCGCCGACCGCTTCGGCCGGCGACTGGTGATCGTCGCCAGCCTGTTCGTCTGGTCGGCCGTGACCTGGGCGACCGGGTACGTCGAGGACTTCAACACGCTCGTCGCCACGCGGGCGTTGATGGGCATCAGCGAGGCGTTCTACATCCCCGCCGCGCTGGCGATGATCGCCGACCATCATCGCGGGGCGACGCGATCTCGCGCCGTGGGGCTGCACCAGACCGGCATCTACGCCGGCCTGATCATCGGCGGCTTCATGGGGCACGTCGCCGACGCCCCCGACCTGGGCTGGCGGTTCGCGTTCAAGGCGTGCGGGCTGGTCGGCGTCGTCTACGCCCTGCCCCTCCTCATGATCCTCCGCGACCCGCCCATCCGGACCGACGCGGCGGCGAAGGCGCATCGCGAGGCCTCGGCCTTCGCGTCGATCGCCGAACTTATGCGGAACCGGAACTTCCTCCTGCTCGTCGCCTGCTTCACCCTCCCCGCGTTGGCCGGCTGGGTCGTCAAGGACTGGATGCCCGACATCATCAAGGAGCGCTACGACCTGCCGCAAGGATCGGCGGGGGTGTACTCGGTGCTCCCGGTCCAGATCGCGTCGGTGGTGGGCGTGCTGCTGGGCGGCTGGCTGGCCGACAGCCTCATGAGACGGACGGTCCGGGGCCGCATCTACGTGAGCGCGGCCGGGATGGTCCTGTTCCTCCCCGCGCTCTTCGGGGTGGGGTTCTCGGAACACCTCTGGCTGGCGGTCGTCTTCCTGATCGTCTATGGGATTGGCTGGGGGTTCTTCGACTGCAACAACATGCCGATCCTCTCGCAGATCGCCCCGCCCGACCGCCGGGCGACGGGATACGGCCTGATGAACCTGGTGAGCATCAGCTGCGGCGGCTTCGCCGATTGGGGATTCGGCTTCCTCCGCGATCGCCACGTCCCGCTCGCGGTCATCTTCGGGGCCTTCGCGATGATCGCCCTGATCTCCGCCGTCCTCATGCTGATGATCCGGCCCCGTCCGGAATTGACGGAGACGCCCCGGGCCGACGCCTGATCGCCCGACGACCCGCCTTGCCCGCGGCGATCGTCGCCGGCTATGGTGGAGACGAGAATCCTCGACCAAGTACCCCGCCGGACGGACTCATTGGCCGACATGTCGAACCCTGAATCCAGCCCCTCGCCCGCTCCCGCCACCTCGTCCCCCGCCCCCGTCCTGCCCTGGATCCTGGTGGGGCTGGCGATGCTGCTGATCTCCGGCGCGGTGGGGTACTTCAGCTTCGTGCCCGAGGTCGAGCCCCCGCCGCCGGGCGTGGCGGGCGACCCGTTCCTGATGGAAGGCCGCGCGGTGTTCCTCTCTCGATGCGTCCCCTGCCACGGCCCGTCCGGCAGGGGGGACGGCCCGATGGCGTCGGGGTTCGCCGGCGCCCAGGTGGGCGACCTGACCGACGGCGAGTGGAAGCACGGCGACAAGCCCGGGGACGTGCTCCGCGTCATCCGCGCCGGGGTCCCCGGCACCCGCATGGCCCCCTGGGGGCCCCTGCTGGAAGACGCCCAGATCCGCGCCGTCGCCGGATACTGCTACGCCCTGTCGCGGCTCCCCGTGCCGGACGAGCTGCGAGAGGCCGAGCCGAACTGACTCAGGACGGCCCGGCCCGACGCGGCGGGTCATCCCGCCTTCGGCGGCTCCCCCTGGATGACGGCGTCGACCTCGATCTCGACCGTGGCCCCGGCGTCGATCAGCGCCGAGACCTGGACCATCGTCAGCGCCGGGCGGACCTCGCCGAACAACTCGCCGTGGACCTCGCCGACCTCGCGCCACCGGGTGATGTCCGTGACGTAGATCCGCGTCCGGACGACGTCCGAGAGCTTCCCCCCCAGCGCCTCCAGCGCCGCGGCGATGATGGCGAACGCCCGGCGCGACTGCCCGGCGAGCGTCGGCGCGTAGCCGCCGTCTTCCTCGACGCCGACGGTCCCCGTCACGTGGATCTGCTCTCCCACGCGCACGGCCCGCGAGTAGCCGACGGCTCCCTCCCACGTCGATCCGCTGGAGGCCAGCGTCCGGCCGTTGTGCGGGGTCGTTGTGATCTTCACGTTGGGGGTCATGGCGCGCATCGCTCCCGTGGTCTTACCTCGGTCTCGGGACTCCCGCCGCGCGGCGGGGCCCGTCCCGAGCCAGCGTATGCGTCGCGCGAGGCCGCCACAACCCCGGGCCGGGGGGTGGACTCGCCGGGCCGGCGCGCCGAGAATGGATCGGGGCGACGAGGCGCAACGGGGCGACTGATTTAGACATGATCCCGGACTACTACGAGCGACTGGGGGTCGAGCCGGGGGCCTCCCCGGCGGAGATCGAGGCCGCGCTCAAGAAGAAGCAGCCGGCCTGGTCGATGGGGACGCGGAACCCCAAGACCCGTCACGCCAACCAGCTCTACCTGGACGAGATCCCCGCGCTCCGCGCCGCGCTGCTGTCCGGCGCCGACAACCGCGCCGCCTACGACGCCCAGCTCGCCGCCGCCCACGTCGCCCGCCGCGAGCAGTCGCTCGACGAGTTGCACCGGCTCGTCCGCCTCCGCGCCGCGAAGGGGGGGCTCGCCCCGGCCGATCGCGACCTCCTGCGCCAGGAGGCCCGCCGGCTGGGCGTCGACGATGGTTCGCTCGATCGGCTGACGCAGGCCCATCCGACCCTCACCGGCCCGGCCGCGACTGCGGACGACCCGGACGACGACCTCGGGCCGCCGCCGGACGTGCTCGACTCCTCGACCCGCCGCCAGATCCGCATGGCGCTGGAGCACCTGGACCGTCGCGACCTGTACGACGCCCTCGGCCTGTTCCGGGACGCCCCGCTCGACCTGATCGCTTCGCGGGCCGACGAGGAGCGCCGGCGGTGGATGAAGAAGGCCCAGGTCACGGCCGAGAAGACCGCCTGGCTGGAGGTCGTCTCGCTGGCGCAGACCCACCTGGGCGACGCGAAGTCACGCGCCCGCTACGATCGCACGCTGGCCCTGGACGCCGAGGATCGCTTCGAGGAGGTCGCCGCGTTCGCCCTCCGCGGCCTCGCCCGGGTCGACTCGGGGACGCACGTCGCGCTGGTGGACGAGGCGGGCTCGCGCGGCATCCCGCCGGATCGCGCCCATCGGCTCATCGTCCGGGCCGGCCGCAAGGCGGGGGCGGCGATCGGCGGGGGGGGGCCGACGCCGGGAGTCGCGGCGGACACGGCCGGGACGAAGCTGCTCCGCTGCCGCAACTGCGCGGGCGTGACCGAACTCGCGCCGACCGCCCGGAACATCGCCACGGCCCGATGCCGCCATTGCGGTGCCTCGCTGCGGCGCGAATGCCCCGTCTGCCGCCGGTCGAACCTGGTCGACGCGGCGAAGTGCGCCTGCGGGTTCCGGATGTCGCTCCGCGAGGCCCTTGTCGCGCGGTTCGCCGCCGCGCAGCAGGCGTTCCGAACGCACGACATGGCGACCGCCCGGCGGCACCTTGAGGAGGTCCAGCGCTACGCCCCGGCGCACGTCGGGGCGCGGAACGGCCTGGAGCGGATCGCCGAGCGCGAGCGCGAGGTCGAAGACCTCCGCGCCGCGTTCGGGCGGGCCGAGGCGGGGGCCCGGCTGGTCGAGGCCGCCCGCGCCCTGGCCGCGTGGCGGAAGATCGTGCCGGCGGGCTCGATCGAGGTCGCCGCCGCGCGCGATCGCGTCGCCGAGCGGCTCCGCAAGGCCGAGGCCCTCGCCGCCAAGGCCCAACGCCTGGAGCGGATCGAGCCGACCGAGGCCCGCCGCCTCTACGCCCGGAGCCTCCACCTGGCCGCCGACCTCGCCGCCGCCGCCCAGGGCCTGGAACGCTGCCCGCCCGACGCCCCGACGAACCTCGACGCCCGCGTCGTCCAGGACGGCGTCCGCCTAACCTGGCGCCCTCCGGAGCCCGACGGCCTGGACGCGCCGACGTTCGTGATCCTCCGCAAGCCCGGCGGCCTCCCCGAGCACCCGAACGACGGCGCCCGGATCGGCGAGGCCACGACCGCCGAATACCTGGACGCGACCGTCGAGCCCGGCGCGACCGTCAGCTACGCCGTCATCAGCCGTCGCGGCCGGGCCGAGTCGCTCGCCGCCGTCGCCGCCGGGCCGATCGCCTACCTCCCCGACGTGCGTGACCTCCACGCCGAGGCCCGCGACGGCGAGATCGCCCTGACCTGGCGTCCCCCCGCCGGCCTCGCGGAGATCCGCGTGGTCCGCAACACGATCGCCGTGCCCCGCAACCCTCGCCACGGCGACCGGCTCGCCGCCGCCAACGACCGCGCATTCGACCGGGACGTGACGGAGGGGAAGGTCTACCACTACGGCGTCTTTGCCGTCTACCGATCGCCCGAGGGCCGTCGCTTCCCCTCCCCCGGCGCGACGATCTCGGTGGCCGCCGGCAGCCCCTTGACCCCCGTCGGCCCCCCCCGCGTCTCGCTCGAACCGACGGGCCGCGTCCGCGTCGAATGGGTCGAGCCGTCGCGAGGGTCGGTCCGGCTGCGACGCTCCGCCGGCCCCCCGCCACAGCCTCCGGGCGCGATCGTCTCCGCGGCCGAAGCCGAGTCCACGCCCGGCGATTGGATCGAGCCGAATCGACCGGGAGCCGCCGACGACTTCGACCCCGTCGGCCCGACGGGTCGCTACTACACCCCCTTCACGGCGATCGACGGCCGCCTCATCGTCGGCCAGGGCGCGTGGCTGGCCAGCCTGGCCGATCCCACCGACCTCCGCGCCGAGCGGCTGGACCCGACCGCAGCCGCGCCCGACGTCGCCCGCGTCCAGCTCCGGTGGACCTGGCCGGCCGAGGCCCAGGCCGCGCGCGTCGTCGCACGCCGCGGCGCGTCGCCTTCGGGCCCGGAGGACGTCGCGGCGCTGAGGTTCGACGTCGCCCGCGACGAGTACGAGCGGCAGGCCGGCTGGATCCTGAACGCCCCGACCCCGGGGCCGATCGAGGAAGGCGACGGCGCGAACCACTGGCACGTCCGGGTTTACGTTCGCGAGGACGCCGAGGACGGCCCGCGATTCTCCCCCGGCGTCGAGCCGACCGCCGCGACCGTCGCCCCCGGGCCCAACCCCGAGGTCACCCTCTCGTATCGCTGGAAACGCCCCTGGCTCCCGGGCCGGCCGTGGACCCTCGTGATCCGAACCGAGCCCCCGGGCGCGGAGGCGCCGCCGCTGGTCGTCGTCGCCAACCCCCGCGCCGTCCCAATCGGCGTCGAGGACGGCGACGTGATCGCCCGGCTTCCCGCGTCGCGCGACGGCGCGGCGTTGTCCATCCCCGCCGGCCCCCGCCTCGCCGAGGAACACCTGCGCGCCTTCCCCGACCCCTCTCGCGACCCCGACTCCCTCCCGCCGATTCGCGTCCGACACCCCGAGACCGGTCGCGCTCGCGTTTGACACGCATGCACGCTCGCGAGCGCCTGATGGGGCGAGAAGTTTCCCCCGCGGACCGAATCTGGTAGAATACCAGGCAGATACCTGTACACCATGGGCCGCCGTCGGGCGGGAGTCTGAACCTCAGGGAAAGCGAAGGGGCCCCGCGGATGAATCGATACAACGCCGACGCCGACGATTTTTACGTTAACGTCAATCTGAATACCGAGATGGAACTGCCGAACGGCCGCGACACGGTCCTCCACTTCTTCGAGCAGATGCGGAAGGGGTTCCCCGAGCTGCGCGACTTCCAGGCGCAGGAGAACGGGGATCTGGTGCTGGAGAGCGACAAGGAGCAGGACTTCTTCCGGTCGGTGGCGATCGAGCCCCGCCGGCTGGTCTCCGGCTGCACCAACCCCGAGTCCCTGGCCGACGCCTACCGCCAGCACGACCTGGTCCTCGACCTGGCCCCGCACCTCCTGTCGATCAGCCTGCTAGATTGCGAGGCCCTCGACGTAAGTTTCGGTTTCGACTTCACCTACGACGGCAATCATGACGAGGTCGTCGCCGAGGCGCTCGGGGTCGGGTCGGCCTTCGAGGGCCTGCTGGAAGTCCCCCGCGCCCGGAAGGTCGTGAACTTCGAGCCCTCGCTCACGATCGCGCTGGACGAGTCTTGCCAGCTCCAGGCCCGGCTCTCGATCGAGACCCGCACCAGCGCCTATCAGGTGCGGACGGGGGAGTTCGGCGACGACCAGATCAGCCTCTACCTGAAGGTCCGCCAGTATTGGGGCAACGGGCCCGATATGTCGTTCTTGGAATCGTTCCGTCGCCAGCGCGAGATCGGCGAGATGCTGCTCCAGGAGTCGATCATCCCGCGCGTGGTGCGCCCGCTCGCCCAGGTGATCGCGTCGCGCTGATCCCGCGCCAGGAGCCGCCTAGATGAGCCGACCCGTCGAGGCCTCGCCCGATCCCTGGGACGAGGCCGTCCGCCATCTGCGGAAGGCCGATCCTTACCTCAAGGACCTCATCGAGCGCGTCGGCCCTTGCCGACTCGCGCCGAGGGAGGATCGGCTGGGGTCGCTCGTGGGCTCGATCGTGAGCCAGCAGATTTCGACGAAGGCCGCGGCCTCCATCAGCGGCCGGCTCCACGAGCTGGCCGGTCGCCCCTACGACCCGGGACGCCTCATCGAGCTGGGCGAGGACGCCCTGCGCGGGTGCGGGCTCTCGCGCTCCAAGGCGCTCTACGTCTTGAACGTCGCCGCGGCGGTCGCGGACGGGTCGGCCCCCGTCGACCGATTCGATGATTGGGACGACGAGGCGATCATCGGTTCGCTCACGGCGATCAAGGGGGTCGGGGTGTGGACCGCCCAGATGTTCCTGATCTTCGCGATGAACCGCCCGGACGTCTGGCCCGTCGGGGACCTCGGCGTGCGGGCGGCGCTCGGCAGGAAGCTGGGGATGGATGGGCCGCCGTCGCCCGGGGAGTGCGCCTCCCTGGGCGACGCCTGGCGGCCGTTCCGCTCCGTCGCGAGCTGGTATCTCTGGCGGAGCCTGGAGTTCCGTTGACTCTGGCGCTCGCTCACCAGGCGCGCCAGGCCCTCGGACGCGGGCCGAAGCCGGGGCCCCAGCCCCAGCCGGGGCGGACGACCCTCACCCCCGGCGACATCAGCACCGGGCCCGGCGCCACAGGCGCGGCGACGACCGGCGCGCCGTACACGGTGGGCGTCAGCACCGTGCTCCGGCGGACCACCACGCGGCCGGGCGCGACCACGGAGGAGTACGGGGAGACCACGGTCGTCCCGTACGGGTAGCCGTAGGCCGGCGCGACGACGGTGGGGCTCCCCACGACCACGCCCGGGCCGGGCGCGACGATCGTGGTCTGGCCCAGGAACTGGGCCTGGGCGGGGGCGGCGGCCAGGGCCAGTCCGAGCGCGGCGGACAACAACAGGGGACTCAATCGCATCGCGGAAACTCCATTCGCGGCGATGCCCGGCGCGCCGACGAGGCGGCTCAGGAGATGATCTCCAGCTTGGGCATCTTGACGTTCTTCATGTTGCGGATGCTGACCTGCGCCGCCAGGTTCTCGACGACGCTCATCAGGTGGCGCCGCGTGGGCGACCCCTCCTGGAGGGCGGATTGGAGCCGACCGACGTCGCCGGACTCGCGGATGAAGACGTTCATCGGCACCTCGCCGAGGAACGGGACGTTCATCGCATCGGCCTTGCGGCGGGCCCCCCCCTGTCCGAACAGGTAGGCGCGCTCGTCGCCAGGCTCGTCGAAGCAAGCCTTCCCCTCCACGAGCCCGCGAGCCACCGGCCCGCCGCGCTCCTGGAGATAGGCCAGGACGTCGAAGAAGGCCATGTTCTCGATCATCCCCAGCACCGGCACCCGGAGCTGGCGGAACATTGAGACGGCGCGGGTGGCGTCCAGCAGAGCGACCTCCTGGGGCGTGCAGACGACCACGGCGCCGGTAATAGGCAAGGATTGCGCCAGGCTCAGCGGGACGTCGCCCGTGCCGGGGGGGAGGTCGATGATCAGGTAATCCAGGTCGCCCCACTCGACCTTGCGGAGGAACTGCTGGACGATGCCGTGGAGCATGGGGCCGCGCATCACGACCGGCTGGTCGGGGTCGAGCAGGAAGCCCATCGACATGAGCTTCAGGCCGCCGACCTCGATCGGCACGATGCGGTCCTCGCGCGCCATGGGGCGGCCGGCGGCGCCGACGAGGTGCGGGACGGAGGGCCCGTAGATGTCGGCGTCCATCAGGCCGACCGAGGCCCCGTGGGCGCTCAGGCCGAAGGCGATCGACGCGGCCATCGTCGACTTGCCGACCCCCCCCTTGCCCGAGCCGACGGCGATGATGTTCTTCACGCCGGGGATGTCGCCCGTCTCGGCCTCGCGCTTGCCGCGAACCTCGGCGGTCATCCGGATCTCGATCGCCAGCCCGGCGGGGAGCCGCGACTCCAGGGCCTGGCGGACGTCGGCCTCGATCTTCGCCTTGAGCGGGCAGGCCGGGGTGGTCAGGTTGACGGCCAGGGAGACCTTGCCGTCGCCGATTCGGACGTCCCGGATCATCCCCAGGTCGACCAGGTCGCGGCCCAGGTCCGGATCCTTCACGCCCTTCAACGCCGCCAGGACGTCGCCCTCGGTCAGCACGTTTTCCGACTCGCCCTGCATTCCGCGGCATCCTCAAGATGGGGACTTCCGATCGCGATCCGAACGTCCGTCCATTGTAGCGGAAGCCCCCCGCGGCGACCAGGACCGCGCCCCCCCCGCGGCCTCCGCGACCACCTCGTCGACCCATTCGTCGGGCTCTCGCGCCGGGTCGGCGGGGGTCGGCGTCGTCCAACCCTCCCGCGCGATCGCCCGCGCCGACAGGAGGAGCCAACGAGCGAGCAGGTCGGCGACATCCGGCGGCGCGGGCCTCCCCCCCGCCGCCAGCGTGGCCCCCAGTTCCCCCGCCGCGCGGACCACCCCGGGGCGGCCGCGCGGGTCCAGGAACAGGACGAGCGGCGCGGAGGCGGCCTCCACCAGCGACCCCAGGTCCCGGAGCGCGGGCGCGGGGTCGGCCGCGGCCTCGATCAGGACGACCGGCCACGCGCGGGCCGAGGTCGCCCCCAGCAGGTCGGCCGTCGACCGCGACTCCACCCATCGCGCCGAGACGGCCCACGGCCGCGGGCGCAGCCGCCGGGCCCAATCTCCCGTCCGCTCGTGCAGCACCAGCACCGGTCGCGGCGCGTCGCCGCCGTGGTCTCCGGCCATGTCGAGGGCGTCTCCGAATTCCTTCGTCTTGCGATCGATGCGGCAGGATATCGACCAAAATGCGCCCGACGCCATGCCTGACCGCTTGACTCGGAAAGGTTTCGGCGGTATCTGATGAATCATCCAAAATTCACTTGAAGTCGCAAGCCGGCGCGTGCGCGCCCGCGCCTGATTCTCGGGAGCGACGGACGAAACAGTCCTTCCGCGAGATTCCTCCCGGACCTCCACCGCCCGATAAACGCCTAGGTCATGCAGTTGACACGCCCCGTCGAGGCTCGTGGTAGTCTTTCAGGCAAGCCCGACCTCGAAGGATGGCGGTACGTATGGGCTCCCGGCCGACCTGGAGCCCGAGGCATTGCGTCGCGATCTGGTCGGCGACCACCACTGAAGGATGAGTTTCCATGAGTTTCCATCGCGCGTCCATGATCTGCTGCCTGCTACTCGGCATGGCGACCATCGGCGGCTGCCAGCAGGAAGAGCCCGTCCAGCCGCCCCCGCCGCCGCCCGCCGCCGACGCGGTCGACGCCGCCAAGAGCACGCCGCCGGCCAAGGGATCTTCCAAGATCGAGGCCAACACCGGCTCCGACTCCGGCAAGGACACGACCCGCTCGAACTGAGCCCGGCCATCCGGGCGGCGCGGGCCCGCCCCCGCCGCCCTTGGCTCCGGCCCGGCACGTTTTTCGCGACCGTGGCCGGGAGATAGATGCATCGCCCTTCCCGCATTCGAATCCTCTCATCCCAGGGAGAGTCCTCTCGATGAAGCATGCTCTCGCAACCGACGTCGGTCGCCCCTCGCGACGCGACGGCTTCACCCTGATCGAGCTGCTGGTGGTCATCGCCATCATCGCGGTCTTGATCGCCCTGCTCCTCCCGGCCGTCCAGTCGGCCCGCGAGGCCGCCCGGCGGTCGCAATGCACCAACAACCTGAAGCAGCTCGGCCTGTCGCTGCACAACTACGAGTCCGCCGCCGGCTCGTTCCCCCTCGGCGGCAACTCGGGCCCGCAGGGCCTCGGCCAGTACTGCGACCCGGTCACCCACGGTGGCTGCTATGACTGGGGTGCCTGGAGCGCGCACTCCATGCTGCTCCCGTACATCGAGCAGCGTTCCGTGTACAACGCCCTGAACTTCATGACGCTCGCCCGCGGCAACGGCGACCGCGAGGTGGCGAACTACACCGGGATGATGGCCTCCATCAACTCGTTCCTGTGCCCCTCGTCCTCGCCGCCGCCGCGCATCACCCAGAACCGCTGGGACGCCAACGGCATCGTGATGGGGTTCTTCCCCGGCAATAACTACTTCGCCAGCGCCGGCTCGACGATCATGTGGATCGGGTGGCCCATCAACAACCCCAACGGCGTGTTCAACGTCGGCGGCGCCGCCTTCGGCATCCGCGACATCGTCGACGGCACGTCCAACACCATCGCCTTCGGCGAGTGGCGGACCGGCGACTTCAACGACCAGCAGCGGTCGCTCCAGGACATCGTCTCCGTCCCCTGGAACTCGGTCGGCTGGCCCGGCGTCCCCAACCGCAACATGGACGCCCCCACGGCCAACATGCCGGCCGGCGCCGCCTATCTGACCGCCGCGCTCAACGCCTGCGCCCAGGAGCACCGGACCGGCTCGAACACCGCGTACGGGACGAACGGCCAGCGCAGCTGGAACGGCCGCATGTGGCACGTCGGCAACTACGGCCACGCCCTCGGCAACACCCTGGTCCCGCCCAACTCGCAGTACCCCTACTGCCAGTTCTGGGAAGGCAACGGCGACTTCGACTCCGCCGGCATCAACGGCCTGTCGAGCTTCCACCCCGGCGGCGCCAACGTCGCCTTCGCCGACGGCTCGGTGCGGTTCATCAAGAACAGCATCAACTGGCAGACCCTGTGGGCCCTCGGCTCCCGCGCCCAGGGCGAGACGGTCAGCTCCGACTCCTACTGAGCCCCCAGGCTCGGCTAGAGTGGCGTCCAATCCCGGCCCGCCCGCGCCCCCGGCGCGGGCGGGCCGTTTTCATTTCGAAGCCCTCGCGACTCGGCGAATGTTGGCCCCGCGTCGCCGGCTCCGCTAGACTGGAATCCGGCCGCCAGTCCCTCCCAGACGCCCGCCGAACGCCGATCTCGGCCGGGCCCCGCCCCGGAGACGAACCATGTCGCGACGAGGATCGGGTCGGATCTTCCTGATGGCTTGCGGCCTGGTCCTCGCGGCGCGAGGCGTGGCGACGGCCGACGACGGGGTCGAGTTGACGCGTCAGGCGCGGGCGCTCCTATCGGACCGTTGCTTCGCCTGCCACGGCCCCGACGCCAACGACCGCAAGGCGGGGCTGCGGCTCGACACCGCCGAGGGGATCTTCGAGGCGGCCCGGTCGGGATTCCCTCCCGTCGTCCCCGGCGACCTGGACGAGAGCGAGCTGATCGCCCGGATCACGACCGACGACGAGGCCGACCGCATGCCCCCCAGGAGCCTCGGGCGGGACCTGACGCCGGAGGAGATCGACGTCCTCCGACGATGGGTCGAGCAAGGGGCCGAATGGAAGGACCACTGGGCGTTCATCCCCCCCGAGCGCCCCCCCCTGCCCGATGTCGCCCGCCGCGACTGGCCGCGCAACGACATCGACCGCTTCGTCCTCGCGCGCCTGGAGGCCGAGGGCCTGGCGCCGTCGGAGGAGGCCACGCGCGAGCGCCTGATCCGCCGCGCCGCGTTCGACCTGACCGGCCTGCCGCCGACCCTCGCGGAGGTCGACGCCTTCCTCGCCGATCGATCGCCAGACGCTTACGAGAAGCTCGTCGACCGGCTGCTGGCCTCGCCACGCTTCGGCGAACGGATGGCCGTCGACTGGCTGGACGTCGCCCGCTACGCCGACACCCATGGCTATCAGGCCGACGTCTACCGCGCCATGTGGCCCTGGCGAGACTGGGTCGTGAAGGCGTTCAATGACAACCTGCCCTACGACCGGTTCATCACCTGGCAGCTCGCGGGCGACCTGATCCCGGACGCCACGCGCGAGACGATCCTCGCCACCGCCTTCAACCGCCATCACCGGCAGACCAACGAGGGGGGCTCGATCGAGGAGGAATGGCGGACGGAGTACGTCAACGACCGGACGATCACCTACGGCTCGGCGTTCCTCGGGCTCACGTTCGACTGCTCCCGCTGCCACGACCACAAGTATGACCCGATCACGCAGAAGGACTTCTACTCGCTCTCCGCCTTCTTCAACGGCATCGACGAATCCGGCCTCTACTCCCACTTCACCGACGCCGTGCCCACCCCCGCCCTCCCGCTCGTGGACGCCGAAACCGAGAAGGCGCTAGCCGACGCCGAGGCCCGCGAACGCGCCGCCGAGGCCGACGCCGCCCGGATCGCCTCCGAGCGACGACCGGCGTTCGAGGCGTGGCTGAACGGGCCGGATCGCGAGAAGCCGCCGGCGGGCGAGGTCTTTGGACTCATCGGCGATTACCCGTTCGACCACCTTGCCGACGGGAAGTCGCCGGCGCGTCGCGACGGCGACAGGCCGGCCTCGGCCGTGGAGTCGCCCGCGCTGGTCGAGGGCCGCGTCGGCAAGGCGCTGAGGCTCGACGGCGAGAACGGCGTCACCCTGCCCATGGGGAACTTCGACCGCTTCCAGCCGTTCTCGCTGGCCCTCTGGATCAAGACGCCCGACCTCAAGGACCGAGCGGTCATCCTGCGACGTTCGATGGCCTGGACCGACGCCGGCAGCCGCGGCTATGAGCTGATGATCGAGGATGGTCGGCTGACCGCCGCGCTCGTGCACTTCTGGCCCGGCAACGCGATCGGCGTCGCGGCGAAGGGCCCGCTCCCGATCGGCGAGTGGACCCACGTCGCCCTGACTTACGACGGCTCCAGCCGCGCGGGGGGACTCGCGCTGTACGTCGACGGCAAGCCCGCGACGCTCGAAGTGGTCCGCGACGGCCTCACGAAGACGATCACCGGCGGCGGCGCCGACGACCTGGCCGTCGGCCATCGCTTCCGCGACCGGGGCTTCAAGGATGGCGAGGTCGACGAACTCCAGGTCTTCGATCGCGCCCTCACGGCGATCGAGGCCGCCCACCTGTTCGACGGCGAGTCGCTCTCCACCCGACTCTCGGCCGACCCGGCGACGCTCGCGGACGCCGACCGAGAGGCCCTCTTCGCCTACTACCTGGCGAACCACGACGAGCCCCACCGCGCCGCCTCGGCGAAGCTCGCGGAAGTCCGCCAGGCCCGCGCCAGGCTCGCGGATCCGGTGGACGAGATCATGGTGATGAAGGAGATGGCCAATCCGCGCCCGACGTTCGTCCTCAACCGGGGCGCCTACGATTCCCCCGGCGAACCGGTCTCGGCCGACACGCCCGACAGCCTCCTCGCCTTCGCGCCCGACCTACCGCGCGACAGGCTGGGGCTGGCGCGCTGGACGGTCGACCCGCGGAACCCGCTGACGGCCCGCGTGACCGTCAATCGCTGGTGGCAGTCGATCTTCGGCCGGGGCCTGGTCGCCACCTCCGAGGACTTCGGCGCGCAGGGGCAGCCGCCGTCGCATCCCGAACTCCTGGACTGGCTCGCCCGCGAGTTGGTCGATTCAGGTTGGGACGTGAAGCGGACGTGGCGGCTCATGGTCGAATCGGCGACATACCGGCAGGCGTCCGACGCCTCGGCAGAACTGACCGCCCGCGACCCGGACAACGTCCTGCTCGCCCGCGGCCCGCGCGACCGATTCTCGGCCGAGATGCTCCGTGACAATGCCCTGGCGGCGTCGGGGCTGCTGGTCGGGACGATGGGGGGGCCGGCGGTGAAGCCCTACCAGCCGGAGGGCCTGTGGGAGGAGAAGTCGAACCTGAAGTTCGTGCGCGACGTCGGCCCGGGGAGTCACCGCCGCAGCCTCTACACCTACTGGAAGCGGACCTCCCCCCCGCCGGCCATGCTGACGTTCGACGCGCCCAGCCGCGAGGTCTGCACCGTCCGACGCCAGCCGACCGCCACGCCGCTCCAGGCGCTCGTGCTGCTGAACGACCCGCAGTACGTCGAGGCCGCGCGAGGCGTCGCCGAAC
The DNA here is from genome assembly GCF_037189885.1 of Paludisphaera sp. NCBI lineage: Bacteria > Pseudomonadati > Planctomycetota > Planctomycetia > Isosphaerales > Isosphaeraceae > Paludisphaera > Paludisphaera sp. The sequence goes on along the minus strand of NZ_JBBCIR010000025.1, from coordinate 40,494 downwards.
GAGCCTTCCGCGAAGCCGGCCCGACGACGCGCGATCGCGTCGCCTTCGTCTTCCGCCTGCTCACCGGCCGCCGGCCGGACGCCGCCGAGATTGACGTCCTGGAAGCCCTCCACCGCGAGCAGTACGACGAGTTCGCCTCCAACCGCGCCGAGGCCGAGAAGTACCTGGCCGTCGGCGACGCCCCCCGCGACCCGGCGCTCGACCCCGCCGAGGCCGCCGCGATGGCCGTGGTCGCCCAGGCGATGTTCAACCACGACGAGGCCGTGACGAAGCGGTAGAGATAGCCTGAGTGATGCCAGGCGATCACGCGCCCACGCGAGGCCGGGACGGGAGAGCCTTCCTGGCGGGCATGATCGGTCCGGTCGCCGCGGGAATCGTCGCTCGTCGTGCCTCGGCGCTTGCGTCGAAACGCGTGGTGACTTACAACCGATTCCGCCCCGCGGCGCGAACGGCGGGGGCGGTTTGAGCAGGCATGGACCCGGCGTCGTGCGCATCGGCCGGGGAACCCGAGACGAATGAGGGTGGGATGAGCGAGCAGAACGTGGCGGCGCGGACGCGAGCGGCCCTGGACGCGGGCGAAGGCATCTTGCGGCTGGCCCCGACGTGGGTCCCCCGGTCGTTCCTCATGCCCGGCGCCCGGCTCAAGCTGGCGAAGCAGGATCTCTACGCCCTGGGCACCCACCGCGGCGGCATCGACGAGCGCTGGTTCGGCTCGACCACCCCGGCCGCCAACGAGGGCGCGCCGCCGGACGAGGGCCTCAGCTACGTCGTCCATGACGGCGGCAAGTTCACCCTCCGCGACGCCGTCGGCGCCCACGGCGAGGAGATCGTCGGCAAGGCGATCTTCGACAAGTACAAGCGGTGGCCCGTCTACAGCAAGTTCTTCGATAACCTGGGCCCGATCCCGCACCACATGCACCAGTCGCAGGAGCAGGCCGAGAAGCTCGGCCTGGAGGGGAAGCCCGAGAGCTACTACTTCCCCCCGCAGCTCAACTGGACCGGCAACAACTTCCCCTACACGTTCATGGGCCTGGAGCCCGGCACGAAGAAGGAAGACGTCCGCCGCTGCCTGGAAGACTGGAACAAGGGCGACAACGGCATCCTCGACCTGTCCAAGGCGTACCGCCTCAAGCCCGGCACCGGCTGGCTCGTCCCCCCCGACGTGCTCCACGCCCCCGGCTCGCTGGTGACGTATGAGCCGCAGTGGGGCTCGGACGTCTTCGGCATGTACCAGTCCCTCGTGGAAGGCCGCCGCGTCCCCTGGGAGCTGCTGGTCAAGGACGTCCCCCCCGAGTACCACCAGGACCTCGACTACCTCGTCGAGCAGCTCGACTGGGAGCAGAACGTCGACCCCGAGTTCAAGACGAACCACTACCTGGAGCCGATCGTCCGGACCGGCTCGGAGCAGGAAGGGTTCTTCGACAGGTGGATCGTCTACGGGACGATCGCCGGCAAGCAGGTCTTCAGCGCCTGCGAGCTGACGGTCCTGCCCGGCCGCTCCTGCACGATCAAGGACCCCGGCGCCTACGGCCTGATCGTGGTCCAGGGGAGCGGGACCATCGGCAAGCTCGACGTCGACAGCCCGAACTTCATCCGGTTCGGCGAAGTCACGAAGGACGAGGTCTTCGTCGCCCACAAGCGGGCCGGCGAGGGCGTGACCTTCACCAACACCGGCAGCGAGCCGTTCGTCAGCCTCCGCTACTTCGGCCCCGACGCCCACCCCGACCTGCCGAGCGTCGGGGACTATCTCAAGGTGAGCTGAATCCAGCGGGTCCGACCGGCCGAGGCCCCGCGCCCCGGCCGATCGGACCGCCGTCCGCCGGCATCGTGATCGACCCGATTCCGCGAGGGCTTCGCCGTGATCGACGACCAGGGCTGGTACGTCCCGGACGAACTCGACGACCCCTTCGCGGAGATCAAGGCCGACCTGTGGCCCGGCGAGCAGTTGCTCTGGTCCGAGCGGCCCGCCCTGCCCCGGCTGCGGCGGATCCGCGCCGTCCCGCTGCTGTTCGTGGCGGTGGTCAGTGGCCTATCCGGCGTCGCGCTCGCGGCGATCTTCGGGGCGCTCCGGCCGGGCGCCCTGCCGGCCGAGATGATCGTGGCGGTCATCGCGGTCGGGCCGATCGCCCTGGGCGGGCTGATGGCGGCCTACGCATTCCAGCGCGTCTGCGGCTGGGCGGCCCGCCGCTGGGCCCTCGCCCGGACCGTCTACGCCATCACCGACCAGCGGGCCATCATCGGCCGATACGACTCCCGCCGCGAGCTGCGCTGCCTGTCGCTGATCCCCGGCATGATCGCCGAGACGTCGCGCCACGAGTACCCCGACGGCACCGGAGACCTCGTGTTCGAGGTGGCCGTGTCGAGCACCCGGCGCGCGGTCGGCTTCTTCGGCATCCGCGGCGTCCGCTCGGTCGACCGCCTGCTGCACGAGACGCTCATCGACCCGTTCCCCCGCTGGTGACATCGCCGGCCCGACCCGTTTCCCGACCCTCCCCGACGACCCGACCCGCGAGGAAGCCCCGATGGCCCCGACGCACGCTCACAATTTCCCGAAGCTCCACAACGCCGCCTGGCCCGGGGTGGTCGGCAAGGGGGGCGACGGCGGCGACCCGCCCATCGACCTCGACGTCATGCTCGACCTGACCGCCGCCGCCGAGGTCGACGGGGTCAAGTTCGACGGCTTCGACCTGTTCCTGTTCGCCCCCCACGTCGACATCGACTCGACCGACGCCCAGATCAAGGAGCTGGCCGACAAGGCGAGCCGCCGCGGGCTGGTCATCGGCTCGGTCGTCGCCCCCGTCTGGCCCCCCACCGGCGGCGGCTCGGCGATGGACGAGGGCGGAGGCCGGCGCAAGTTCCTGGAGCAGGTCCGCAAGGGCTGCCGCATCGCTAGGAAGCTCCGCGAGCTGGGCGTCCGGCCGCACGGCGTCGTCCGGATCGACTCCGCCTGCTCCCCCGCCGAGTGGTCGTCCGACCCCGACGCGAACCAGGCCAGGATCGCCGAGACCTTCCGCCAGGCCGCCGACATCGCCGCCGACCACGGCGAGAAGCTCGCCGCCGAGGGGGAGATCTGCTGGGGCGGCATGCACTCCTGGCGGAAGATGCTCGACCTGCTGGAGCGCGTCGACCGCCCCGAGGTCGTCGGCTTCCAGGCCGACATGGCCCACACGCTCCTCTACACGCTCGGCGAGAACGCCCCCGAGGATCGCATCCTCCCGGACGGCTACGACTGGTCCGACAAGGCCGTCCTCGACGACGCCCTGCGCGCCCTGACCGACGCCCTGCGGCCGTGGACGATCGACTTCCACGTCGCCCAGAACGACGCCACCGTATTCGGCTCCGGCTCGCACGACCACACGGGCCGACACTGCCTGGCGAACGACCCCGCCGGCAAGCTGGACATCCCCCACCACGCCGGATTCTGGCTCCGCGACGAGTCCGGCCGGCTGACGAAGAAGGCCCGTCACATCTGCTGGGACGGCTGCATGTTCCCCAACGACGTGATGATGAAGCCCCAGACCTGGAACGACGTCCTCGCCGCCATGATCCAGGTCCGCGACGCCCACGGCTGGACCGAGTGACCGCGACGACGTCCATCGACGTCCACGCCCACGATCACGAGAACAGGTGAGAGAATGCCCGAGAAGAAACCCCTCAACATCGGCCTCGTCGGCTACGGCTTCATGGGCCGTACCCACTCCAACGCCTACAAGCGCGTCAACGACTTCTTCGACCTTCCGTACCGGCCGGTTCTCAAGGCCGTGTGCGGCCGGGACGAGGCCGCGGCGCGGAAGTTCGCCGACACCTGGGGCTACGAGTCGATCGAGACCGACTGGCGCAAGCTCGTCGCCCGCGACGACATCGACGCGATCGACATCTGCACGCCCAACAACACCCACGCCGAGATCGCCATCGCCGCCGCCGAGGCCGGCAAGATGATCCTCTGCGAGAAGCCGCTGTCGATGGACCTCGTCCAGGGGCAGGCGATGGTCGACGCGGTCGAGAAGGCCGGCATCGTCAACACGGTCTGGTACAACTACCGCCGCGTCCCGGCCGTCACCCTGGCGAAGAAGCTGATCGACGAGGGCCGCCTCGGCCGGATCTTCCACTACCGCGCCCAGTTCCTGCAGGACTGGACCATCTCGTCGGACCTCCCCCAGGGGGGCGCGGGGCTCTGGCGGCTCGACGCCGCCGCGGCCGGGTCGGGCGTCACCGGCGACCTGCTCGCCCACTGCATCGACACGGCGCTCTGGCTCAACGGCAACATCACGAACGTGTCGGCCATGACCGAGACGTTCATCAAGGAGCGCAAGCACAACCTCACCGGGAAGGTTGAGAAGGTCGGCATCGACGACGCCTGCGCCTTCCTCTGCCGGTTCGACAACGGCTCGCTCGGGCTGTTCGAGTCGACCCGGTACGCCCGCGGCCACAAGGCGCTCTACACCTTCGAGATCAACGGCGAGAAGGCGTCGATCCGCTGGGACCTCCACGACCTGCACCGGCTGGAGTACTTCGACCACGGCGACGACTCGGTCGTCCGCGGCTGGCGGTCGGTCCACGTCACCGACGGCGACCAGCCGTACATGAAGAACTGGTGGGTGCCCGGCCTCCAGATCGGCTACGAGCACACCTTCGTCCACCAGGTCGCCGACTTCCTGGCGAACCTGGCCGAGGGCAAGTCCACCGCGCCGACGTTCCGCGACGCCCTGGCCACCCAGGCCGTCTGCGACGCCGTCCTCGACTCGGCCGAGCACCAGAAGTGGGAATCGGTCGTCCCGGTCTGACACGGCCCAACTCCCCGGGTCGCGGCGGATCGTCGCGACCCGGGGGAGCGCCGCCCCGGCTTCACGGTCGGGAGCGGCGCCGCATGGCGAAGGCCCCGGCCGCGCCCACCGCGATCACCATGAAGGCGGAGGGCTCGGGCACCTGCGGCGGCACGCTCGGGACCGGCGGCGTCACCGGCGGGATCGGGACCTGGGGGACGCTCGGAGGGGTCACCGGCGGCGGCGGCGAGGGGGGGATGAAGCCCTGGGGGATCCGGGGTCCGAGAAAAGGATGGTAGCGGTCGAACCGGGCGGGGTTGAGGCTGCGACGCCATGCGAAATACTGCACCAGCGGGTTCGCGGCGGCCATCGCCGGGTCGCCGCCGATCAGGGTCTGCAACGCGGCCCGCACCGGGAGCGTGAACGGCGGCGACCGCCACGCCGACCAGGTCGAGGGGCCGCCCGCCAGGAACGCTTGCCATGCCCCCGGCAGCGAGATCGACGCGCCGGGAGGGGCCGGTTCCTGGGCCATCAAGCCCCCTCGCATCGCGCCCCCGCGCATCGGGGCCGCCTCGGTCGTCGCGACCGGCAAGGCGAGCCAGGCCGCGGCCACGCCGAGAATCGACCGCCGTATGGCCCGCCTCCTCCGCCCTTTTCCGTTCGCGTCCATGCTTCACCCGCCTCGTGATCGGAAGGTCCAACGTCGCCGGCGCGACTCCCACGTCCGGACGTTCGTTCGACACCAGTGAGATCGGTTGCGACGCCTTCACCCATTGACGCGATCCGAAGGATTGCATCGACGAAGTTGCGGGTTATAGCGGTCGAGCCGCATCCGCCGCCCAGGCCTCGTCCACATGACCCATGGACTTCGCCCGCGACTTCGTGCCAGGTAGGCCGAAGTCCCGCCCTCGTCACGACATCGGAGCGCCCCCATGGCCGCCAGCACCGCCTCGACCAGCTTCCCGACCCGCATGTACATCGACGGCGCCTGGCGCGAGGGGACCGGCGGGAAGACCCGCCCCGTCGTCAACCCGGCCGACGAGTCGACCGTCGCGGAGGTCGCGTGGGCCGAGGCGGATGAGTCGAACCAGGCCATCGAGGCCGCCTCGAAGGCGTTCCCCGCCTGGAAGGCGACCTCGGCCTACGACCGGGCCAAGGTCCTCAAGCGCACGGCCGAGTTGATTCGCGAGCGCGCCGATTTCATGGCCCGCGCGATGACGATGGAGCAAGGGAAGCCGCTCGCGGAGGCGAAGGCCGAGACCCTCGCCACGGCCGACACCTACGAGTGGTTCGCGGAGGAAGGGAAGCGCGCCTACGGCCGGATCATCCCGCCGTCGAACATGATGAAGCGGTACTACGCCATCAAGCACCCCGTCGGCGTGGTCGGCTCCATCACCCCCTGGAATTTCCCCGCCGCGCTGGCAAGCCGGAAGATCGCCGCGGCGCTGGCCGCGGGCTGCACGATCGTCAGCCGCCCGGCCGAGCAGACGCCGCTCTCGCTGATCCTCCAGTTCGAATGCCTGGCGGAAGCCGGCGTCCCCGCCGGCGTCGCCAACCTCGTGATCGGCCCCGCGGAGCCCTTCGCCGACGCCCTGTTCGACCATCCAGCCGTGCGCAAGATCAGCTTCACGGGCTCGACCCGCGTCGGCAAGGAACTCATCAGGCGCTCGGCCGACCAGGTGAAGCGGCTGAGCCTGGAACTCGGCGGCCACGCCCCCCTGATCGTCTTCCCCGACGCCGACGTGGAGCAGGTGGCGCAGGCGGCGGTGATCGGCAAGTTCCGCAACAACGGCCAGGTGTGCGTCTCGCCGTCGCGTTTCTACGTCCACGACAAGATCGCCAGGGACTTCACCGAGGCGGCCGTCGAGCTGACGCGCAAGCTCAAGATCGGCAACGGCCTGGAGGACGGCGTCCAGGTCGGCCCGATGCTCTCCGCCTCGGGCCTGGAGAAGGCCCAGACGCTGGTGGACGACGCGCGCGGCAAGGGGGCGAAGGTCCGGCTTGGCGGCGGGCGGTCGTCCCGCTTCGACAAGGGGTTCTGGTTCGAGCCCACCGTGCTGACCGACGTGAACGGCTCGATGCGGCTGCTCTCCGAGGAGCCCTTCGCCCCGGTCATGCCGATCCTGGACTTCAGCAAGCTCGACGACGTGATCGCCGCTGCCAACGCCACGCCCTACGGGCTGGCCGCCTACGTGTTCACCAACGACCTGACCGTCGCGACCCGGATGGCGGAGGGCCTGGAGGCGGGCATCATCGGCATCAACGACCCCGTCCCCGCCACGCCCCAATGCCCGTTCGGCGGCATGAAGGAGTCGGGCATGGGCCGCGAGCTGGGCGTCGAGGGCCTGGACGCCTACTTCGAGACCAAGTACGTCGCCGTCGGCCTGCGGCAGTCGTGACCGAACCGCGTCACGCCCGGATGATGGGCTTGACGACCTCTCCCGCGACGTCCGTGAGGCGGAAGTAGCGGCCCTGGAACCGGTAGGTCAGCCGCTCGTGGTCGATGCCCAGCAGGTGCAGGATGGTGGCGTGGAAGTCGTGGACGTGGACCGGATCGGCGACGACGTTGTACCCGAACTCGTCGGTCTCGCCGAAGGTCACGCCCGGCTTCACGCCGCCGCCGGCCGCCCACGCGGTGAAGCAGCGCGGGTGGTGGTCGCGGCCGTAGTCGGTGGCCGTCAGCTTCCCCTGGCTGTAATTCGTGCGGCCGAACTCGCCCCCCCAGAGGACGAGCGTGTCCTCCAGCATCCCGCGCTGCCTGAGGTCCTGGATCAGCGCCGCGCAGCCCTGGTCGGTCTCCCGGGTCAACTGACGGATGCCGCCCGGGAGCCCGCCGTGATGGTCCCAGCCGGGGTGGTAGAGCTGGATGAATCGCACCCCGCGCTCGGCGAGGCGGCGGGCCAGCAGGCAGTTGGCGGCGAAGGTCCCGGGCTTCCGCGAGTCCGGCCCGTATAGCTCGTGGATGTGATCGGGTTCCCCCGAAACCCCCGCGGCCTCGGGGACGCTGGTCTGCATCCGATAGGCCATCTCGTACTGGGCGATCCGGGCGGAGACGGCTGGGTCGATCTCGGCGTCGTGCTTGCGCTGCTGCAACTCGGCCAGGCGGTCGAGCATCTTGCGCCGGCCCGAGGCGGTGATCCCGGGAGGGTTGTCGAGGTAAAGGACCGGCTCGGCCCCCGCGCGGAACTGGACGCCCTGGTGGATCGAGGGGAGGAAGCCGTTGCCCCATAATCGCGAGTAGAGGGGCTGGTCGACGGGCCGCTGGCTGATGAGCACGCAGAACGCGGGGAGGTTCTCGTTCATCGACCCCAGCCCGTAGCTCAGCCACGCGCCGATGGCCGGCCGCCCGGCGATCTGCGAGCCGGTCTGGAAGAACGTGATGGCCGGGTCGTGGTTGATGGCCTCGGTGTGGAGCGACCGGATGAAGCACAACTCGTCCACGACCTTCGCCGTGTGCGGCAGCAAATCGCTGACCCACGTCCCCGACTCGCCATGCCGGGCGAACGAGAAGATCGACCCCGCCAGCGGCAGGGCCGCCTGGTTCGACGACATCCCCGTCAGCCGCTGTCCCCGCCTCACCGAGTCCGGCAAGTCCTTGCCGTTCATCTGATTGAGCAACGGCTTGTAGTCGAACAGGTCGAGCTGCGACGGCCCGCCGCTCATGAACAGGTAGATGACCCGCTTTGCCCTGGGCGCGAAGTGCGTCCCCCCGATCGCCCCGCGGACGGTGTCCGGGCTCGCGGGGGACGGGTCGGACGCGCCCCCCAGGAGGCTCGCCAGCGCCGCGCCGCCGATGCCGAGGCTCGCGCGGCCGAAGAAGTGCCGGCGCGTCGACATCATCGGGAAGCCGTCGGATCGTGGGACTTGGGGTGCCATGGGAAGGCCCTCGCGCGAGGTCGAGGCGCGGAGCCACGCCGCGTCCGCCGCCGGCGCGGGACATGCGCTCCGATGTACCCGCCTCGATCGTAACCCGCGTTCGACCCCCGATGATAGGGGTCGAACGAGTCGACCGTCCCTTTCGCCGCCGCGATCAGACTCGCGGGGGGCCGCCAGGGTCCGGGAAATAATCGAGATTCCTGAAATCCCGCCGACCCGGGTGCTGACCTTGTGGGTGTTTGATGGCGGTGTTCTTTGACAACCAGGAATCGGTGAAGCATCGCCGGGCGACGACCCGCGACTACCCTGGCCGGCTTATCGTGCCGCGGGCATCCCGACCGCACGCGCCACGAGCAGAAGGATTGAAGGCGCGCATCGTAAGCGTGCTGGGCGAAAAATACCTCTTCGAAAATGACGAACGAAGCCAACTTCCGCCGGCCGCAAATCGCCCGCCGTCAACGTCTTAACGCAAAACGACGGGAGACCGCGTCGCACGAACGAAGCCAACTCGCCGACCCAGGGTCGGATCAGGCCGACGCGGCCCGGCGCGGGACGAGACGCCCGACGCCCGGCTTCTGCTCGTCGTCGGACGGGCCGTCCTCGTGGTATTCGGCGTCGGTGTTGACCTTCCAGGTGTCGTACTCGCCGTGCCCCAGGATATTCCGGGCCGCCAGCAGGGCGGTCATCATGGAATGGTCCTGGTTGTTGTACTTGTGCATGCCGTTGCGCCCGGCCAGTTCCAGGTTGCCGAGCCTGGACAGCCAGTCGCGGATCACGCCCAGGTGGCGCTGGTAGGCGTCGTCGTAGACCGGGTAAGCCTTGGGCATGCGGACCACGCAGCCGTCGACGACCGCATCGGCCGGGACGAGGCCCATGGCGTCGATCTCGCGACGGCCCAGGGCGACGAGGTCGGCGTCCGACATCGTCCAGAGGTCGTCCCCCTCGAAGCAGAAGTATTCCAGGCCCAGGCTCGTCTTGCTCGGATCCGGGACCAGGTCGGGCGACCAGTTCTTGAAGTTCTGGATGCGGCCGACCCGCACGCCCGGCTCATGAACGTAAATCCACGTGTCCGGGAAGGTCTCGGGTCGGTCGACGATCAGCACGACGGAGAGGAAGTCGCGATACCCCAGCGACTCCGCGGCGCGACGGACCTCGTCGGGGGCGGCGGGGTTCATGGCCCGGATCAGCTCGCGGATCGGGAGCGTGGAGAGGAAGTTCTCGCCGGTGTAGCGATAGGCCTTCCCCGACGCGTCGCGAGCGACGAGCGACGTGACCGACGCGCCGTCGTGGTCGATCTGGGTGACGCGGCGGTCCATGTGGACCCCGCCCCCCATGCCGCGCACCTTGTCGCGGGCAGCCTCCCACATCTGGCCGGGGCCGAGCCGAGGGTAGTAAAACTCCTCGATCAGCGTCTTGACGACCCCCCCCTTCCCCGCGCCGGCCGACTTCTTGAAGGCGCTGAGGACGGCCTCGACGAGGCTCAACCCCTTGATGCGCTGGGCGGCCCAGTCGGCGGAGATGGCGTTGGTGGGCATGCCCCACACCTTCTCCGTGTACGACTTGAAGAAGGTGTCGAACAGCACCCGGCCGAAGCGGTTGACCACCCAGTCCTCGTAGCTGCGCTCGGGGCGGATCGGCAGGAGCCGGGCCTTGAGGTAGCTCAGGAGGATCTGGGCCGATCGCGCGACGCCCAGCTTGGAGAGGGCGTCGAAGGGCTTGAGGGGGTAGTGGAAGAACTTGCGGTCGTAGTAGATGCGGCTGAGGCGGGGCCGCTTGATGAACTGGTCGTCGAGGATCTCGCGCCAGAGGGCGTTGACCTCGTCGCTCTTGGAGAAGAAGCGATGGCCGCCGATGTCGAAGCGGTAGCCCTTGTATTCGTCGGTCCGGCTGATGCCGCCGACGAGGCGGGGATCGGCCTCGAGCACGACGCAGGACGCGCCATGCTTGGCCAGCTCGTAGGCCCCGGTGAGCCCCGCGGGGCCGCCGCCGGCGATGACGGTCTCGTAGGCCGCGACCACCGCCTCGGCGCCCGGCTCCTCGACGCGCGTCCAGCGGTGGGGGACGGCCCCCGCGCGGGTCGTCGGCGATTGCGGCGCATCCATGCCCATGAGCGGCTCCTGGTTCGTCCCGTCGTTCGGGCGTCGCGCGTGCGACGACCCGGGGAGGCGCGATTCCTTCGCGCCACTCATCGTCTCGGTTATCGGCGGGGGCCGCGGGAGTTTTGGCATAAAACCGCGGCAGGGTCAACGGCGATCGCCCCCTCGGCGGCTCACACCGGGTGCCGCGGGCCGGCCGCGAGCCGGCGGGGCTCGACGGAGGGATCCTCGGCGCGATAGTCGTCCATCACCCAGCGTCGGAATCGGTCCGGCGAGTGCGCGACCTTCCGCGTTTTCAGCCACGCCGCGTATTCATTGATCGGCTCGTGGAGCCGCTCGGTGCCCAGAAACGCGACGTGGCCGTAACGGATCGAGAACTGGTCCATGGCCTCCTCGGGGGGGAGGCCCAGGACATAGAGCTTGTAGAGGGCGGAAGCCAGACCGGTCCGGTCCGCGCCCGCCCGGCAGTGGATCAAAATGGGGGGCGGGGCGGAGGCCAGGACGTCGATCAGCATCAACAGCTCGCGGCGCGTGGGGCGTCGCACGGCGCTGAGGGGGAAGTCGTAGAAGTCGACGCCGGCCTCGCGGGCGCCCTGGACCTCCCGGATGTACCAGCCGTCGGTCGGCTTGCCCCCGCGAAGGTTGAGGATCGAGGCCAGCCTTTGCTCCCGGATCACGTCCCCGACCCAGCCCCCCGGCGTCGACGAGCGATAGGCGAGACCCGGCGCGATGACGCCCAGGTTCAGGCTGACGTAGGGCCGGATCGCGAGCGTCCCGACGAAGAGCCCGACGACCAGGCCGAAGAGCAGGGCCGACCGCCGGAGATGCCGCGCCACCCGTCGGCGGGGCGGGGGCGCGATCGGGTCGGGGGGGGGCGTCGAGCCGCGTGGGTCGTCCAAACCAAGCCTCCTTCGAATCCATCCCGCGGGACGGTCCATCTTGGGCCGCGACCGTCGCGGGGTCAATCCGACCCGACGACGACGGCCGCCGCGAGCCGAGGTTGGCTGGCGGCGGCCGACGGTCGCTTCAGGCTATCGGGCCGATCAGCGGGCCCCGGGCTGGGTCAGCAGCGAGGGGGGATTGGTCGCCCCGCCGGCCCCGCCCAGGCCGCGGGCGCCGAGCTGGGAGTACTGGATGCTCCGGATCGTGAACGTGGTCTGGAGCATCGAGTTGATGACCGTCTGGAACGGCGCCGCGAGGCGGTCCAGGAAGATCGTCGTGCGGACGATCGGGTCGCGGTAGACCATGATGCGGTCGCCCGGCATCAGCTGGTAATTCGTGGTCGGGTCGCCGCCGCTGGTGATCGCCGCCAGGTTCACCGGCAGGAGCTGCTCGCAGCAGGCCCCCGGGGGGGCGGGCCGGACGAGCCGGATGTTCTGCGGCGCGGCCGTGGGCATCAGCCCGCCGGCGTACTGGAGCGCGTCCAGCACCGTCTCGTTGCCGGTGATCGGCAGCTTGCCCGGGGCGCCGACGTCCCCCAGCACGTAATAGTTCTTGCTGTTGTAAGCCGTGACGTCCACGAAGACCCGGTCCGAGTCGCGCGGATCGATCTGCACCGGCTTGCCCGTCTTGGGGTCGAAGTCCCACAGGCCGAGCAGCTCGTCGGTCAGGTACTTCCGCAGGTGGAGGACGATCTTCTCCTTCACCTCCGGGATCGTCAGGCCGGCGACGTAGACCTCGCCATAGAACCCCAGCGTGATCTTGCCGTCGGGCCGGACCAGTCGCTCGCCCGTGATCGGCCGCCCTTCCAGGGCGTCCAGCACCTCGACGAGGATCAGGTCGGGGGGCTCGACCACGTAGTCGGGCATCGAGACCTTCTTGAACTCGGTCGGGATGTTGCTGTTGGCGATGGTCTCCTCGGGCGTCTTCACCGTCTGGCAGCCGCAGGCGGCGCAGGCGGCCAGCAAGATCATCACCCGGCCGGCCCGGCGAATACTCCTTGAACTTTCCATGCCCTCTCCTCCCGGCGTTCCGAGACCGGCTCGGCGGGGATCCCGCGCCCGGCCCGAGCGGACGCCGCGATCCTTCGCGGCGTCTCCCACTCCTCATGGATCCCCGATCTTTTCCGCGATCCTTCTTCGGCGGCCCCGGCGCGGGTTCTCGATCGTCTCGTCGCACGAGCAGCCTTGACACGACCTACAATCGGCAGATTCCCGAGCCCGCTCAAATCGAAACCGGTCCCGGCCGATTATTGGACCCCTTCCGGGAAGAACCCGGCCGGCCGGTTGTAATACCTGCCCGTCGACGCGCGGGCCGCGGGCGAGGATACGTTGACCGACGTCCCCCGGCCGTAGCGGCCGAAATAGCTCGACGCCTGCCCGGCGGGCGTCCCCAGCGTCGGCCGCCTGCCGGCCGTCTCCCGGACGCTCGCCGTCCCCCGGCGCGTCGCGACGCCCCGCGTCCCGCTCGCCCGGCCAGACCCGATGCCGGTCATGTTCCCCACCGTCGACGCCGCCGCCAGTCCCGCCTGGCCCCGCGTGAGCGGCACGCCGGTCCCCATCATCATCTCGGTCATCAACGGGTCGACCATCACCGCCTGACCCGAGGGCCCGAACATCACGGTCGGCGCCGTGGAAGTCGCCTGGGCCCCGGCCGTCCCCCCCGCCGCCGCGATGGACGCCGCCGCGATCCCCGCCAGCCATCTCGATCGTGCCGTCATGATCCATCCCCCCGTGCCGCCGTTTCATCAACTCCCGCCACCTCCTTCATCGGACCATGTCGACGGCCGTTCCAATCATTCTCACGCCGACCACCCGGACGCCCGCGACATCCCAGGCAACCGGCGCATGCCGACTCATCGCGATTTGCGCAACATCCTGCAACCGCCCCGTTTAACTGGTTTATCTACAGCCGAGGAAGCCTTCGACCCGATCGATGCCCATGAGTCGTGACGGCGGAGTCGTCGGGACGGCCTCCCCGAGGAGTCCCGGAGGCGGAAGGTACACCCGATTCGTATGAGGCAAGGAATGCGCACGAAATCGCGGCGCGGGCCCGTCGGCCCGCTGTTCCTGGCGGCTGCGGCGGCCGGGGTCTTGTGGTCGGAGGGTGCCCAGGCCCAGCAGACGGGCCTGTTCCCGCTGGCCCCGATCAAGCGGCAGCGCGTCCCGTGCGATCAGGAAGACCCGGTCTACCGGATCTACAAGGACCAGTACTTCGGCTACCACCCGACCCTCTGGCGCCCCTTCCCCAGCGGCTGGGGCGCGCCCAGCCCCGAGGCGCCGGACCGCGCCGCGTCGTTCCGGGAAATTCCGCTCGACGAGCCGCCGGCCCTGGGAGGCATCGACGGGGACGAGTTCGGCGACGAGCCCGAGGATGGCGCGCCGCCCGCACAGCCTGACGCGGCCCGCCCGGGCCTTCCGACCCCGCCCCCCGAGAACGTGCGCAGCCCGTTCGAGATGGACGACCTGAACGCGGAGCCCGACGCCGAGACGCCCCCGCGCCAGGTCCCGGCCCCTCGCGCCCAGCCCGGCCTGCCCGAAGTCCCGGCCGACCGCTCGCCCTTCGACCCCCAGGCCGGATCGGGCGGCGCGCCGGCGACGCCGGAACTTTCCTCCCCCACCGCGGCGCGCGCCGGCCGCGTCCGCCGCTCGGCCGAGGTTGACGCCGACCAGGCCGGCTCGCCGCTCCTGGCCATGCCGGAAACCGGCCTCGACCAGCCTTACCAGGCGCCCGACCTCGGCCGTCCCATCCAGGCCTCGGCCGAGCGCGCCCACGGCCACAATCACAACCACAACCACGCCGAGGCGAAGGCCCCGCGCCGGAACCGGCTGGCGTCGGTGATGGACAGCCTCGGCTGGACCGCCGTCCGCCGATGAGCCGACTCGACCGGGCCCCACGCGATGGGGCCCGGTCGACTGCGATCAGCGCGCCCCGGGGGCATCCAGGAGGACGACGTTGTCCACCTGGCAGACGATGTCCTGGAAGTCGTCGTTCGTCGAGTATTCCCAGCCGACGATGTAGCTGTTCGGGATGATCTCTCCCGTCGCCTTGTCGCGGTTGGGGTAGATCATGGCCTTGTACGGCTGGCCCGCAAGGCGCTCGTTGACGCGCGCGACGGCCGACGGCTCGGTGAAGACGCCGCCGTCGTCCAGTCCGTCGTTGGAGGCCCAGAGGCCGAACGTCGCGTCGCCCGGGTCGAACTCGACGTCGGAGCCTTCCTCCAGCGGCGGGGGGAGGTTCTCCCCGGACTCCAGGTCCTTCGTCGTGTTCTTGAACGTGTAGGACCAGGCCCGCGTCTTCTCGGGGGGACCTTCCTTCGACGGGCGATACCAGCCGCCCCGATTCCTCGTCTCCAGGCCGAGCGCGATCACCGGCCGATACGTGACCGGGCCGGGCCCCGCCTTGCGGAACAGCGCGCGAACCTCCGCCACGTCCCCTCGGACCGGGTTCAGGAGGTCGTCGAACATCGCAAGGCCGTAGCGGTCGCGGAGGACCACGTCCCAGTCGGGCTCGTTCGGACCCGGCGCGACTTTCGGCTGCGCCGGCGTCTGAGCCGGGGCGGGGGTCGAGAGCGATAGCGCCAGCAGGGCGGCCGCCAGGCGAGACGGGAATCGGAACGACATGTTCAGATGGCTCCTCGGTTGGCGTCGACCCACGGCAACGCCGAGCGCGGCCGACGCGAGGCGAACGCGGCCAGGCCTACGGTCGCGGCCAGGCCGATGACGGAGACGATCAGTCCGACCCGGAACGAGGCCGGCTCGTAGCTGTACACGAGCTTGTGCGTCCCGGCCTCCACCGCCGCCCCGCGCATCATGCGGTTGATCCGATGGATCGTCGCGGGCTGGCCGTCGATGGTCAGCTTCCAGCCGGGGTAGTACACATCGGCGAGGACGACGATCCCGGGCGTTTCAAGGGTCGCTTCCAGCTCCACGCGATCCGACCGGGGATAGTTCACGATGACCTTCTCCGTGGCCCTCCCCGGCGTGCGTCGGATGTAAGGGGCGAGCGCCGGCGCGTCGTCGGCCTCGATCCACGCGGTGCGACGCAGGTTGCGGGCGACCCGGTTGGGGTCGCGCCAGATCGGGTCCTGGTCGTCGTACATCACGTCCTGCATCGGCCCGGCGCGATCGGAGCGGGTGAGGCCGGAGATGCGCGGCAGCGATTCCGCCGCGTGGACGATCCACGCGCGCGGGAACTCGCGGCGGTTGCGGCGGATCTGGTAGTCCTTGGTCTCGATCCACTCCCTGGCCTTCGCCTCCGATTCGGGGGTCTCGGGCCCCTCCTGGCGGGGGTGGACGATCTCGGTGTCGAAGAGGAAGCCGGCGATCCCGCGGTTCTCGTCCATCCAGTCGTTGGTGAACGAGGGGAGGACGAAGTAGCGGGTGTTCCACATATCAAAAGACTTCCGCGGGAAGTAGACGACCTTCTGGCCCGGCGGGATCTTCAGCGCGGCGGCGTATTCCGGGCTCGTGGAATACGGGAAGCCGCCGAAGAACCATTCGTAGTCGTACAACTCGGCGACGCCCAGGGTGTGCGTATACTCGACGCCAAGGTTGATACCGTACTTGGGCTGGATAGTGTCGCGTTCCCACTGCATGAAGTCGCGGACGCGGTCGGGCGACGACCTCAAGGTCCAGCCGACCGGGTTCCAGATCGGCGATCTGTGGATCCGGTATGGGCCCTCGGCCGGACGCTCGGCCTCGGCGGCGTTGATGACCTCCAGCACCTCCGGCGTGCCCTCGAACATCGACTGCGGGGCGGTGGCGACCAACGCCCGATTGGCCCAGGCCAGGTCCGCCGTCGTGAGCAGCAGCACGGCCGCCCCCGCGGCGACGGGCCGTCGCGTGGCGAGGCTCGCGACGCCGAACACGGACGCCGCGATTGCCGCTCCCCACCCAAGCCCCGCCAGCGTCTCTCGTCGCGCCGCCGCGGGGTTGAACGGTCCGAACGCGCTGGCGAGCGACTTGGAATCGAGCGCCCGGAACAGGGCGTCGAGCCCCAGCCACGCCGCCAGGGCCGTCACGGCCGAGAGCCCCACGAGCCCCAGGGCGAGCCGGCGGACGGGGCGAGACCGCCCCCGCGTCAGGTCGTCCCATCCCAGCCCGGCGAGCGCCGCCAGGCCCAGGACGCTGAAGGTCATCAGCTTGCTGGGGAACCGGAACTGGCGAAATGCCGGCAGGAAGGTGGTCATGGCCCAGTACAGGCCGCCGTCGCCATCGCGGAGATAGCCGTCCTTGCGGAGCGGCGGCTCGCGTGGGGGGTCGAGGGGGCCGATCGGCGGGACGCCCAGGTCCAGCGTCTTCGCCGCGAGTCGGGTCGCCCAGATCGGGCTCGTGAACTGGCCGAAGCTCCCGAGGAGCGTGATGGCCACGATCCAGGAGAGCCAGACCCTCGTGGCCCCTCCCCGACGAAACGTAAGCGCCGGCAGCGCCAGCAGGACGACCGCCCCGCCGATATAAAGCGACGGCGTCCAGACCTTCCCGCGCTCCTCGGAAAGCTTCAGCAGGTCGATCCAGCTCGCGTTGCCGCCGAAGTAGGAGCCGAAGACATTGGGCCAGAACATCTCGACGAGCCGGTACGGCTCGACGCTGAACGGGTAGATCTCGTGCGGGCCCTCGGCCGCGGCGCGGACGGTCTGCTGGGTGAACTCGATGACGGGAAGCAACTGCGCCGCGGTGATCGACGCCGCCATCGCGCCGGCCGTCGCCAGCCCGACGGTCAGCCGCCATAGGGTCCGCCTGCCCTCGATCGGCCTCCTCCGGCCGAAGTAGAACGCGAGCGCGACCGCCCAGACGATCGGCACGGCCTTCGGCGCCCAGAGCATCCAGGGGAGCGCCGGCGTTGGCTGATCGGGAGGATACGGCGGGCGGAGCCTCGGGGCGAGATACGCGATGGTCAGCGTGACGACGGTCCAGGCCGCCATCCCGGCCAATGCCAGCGCGACGACCTTCCGCCCTCTCGCCGGTCGCGCGGGCTCCGCGGGGTTCGGCTCGCGGAAGGCCCGCCCGCGGCTCCACGCCGAGGCCGCCGCGTATCCCAGGGCGCACAGGCCCAGGAGGTAGGCCGCCTGGGGGTCGCCGCCGAGCGTCTGCATGGCCAGGACAACGGCCAGGCCGGACAAGGCCATCCGGCTCCCGGTCCGGATCCAGCGGTCCACCGCGAGGAACCCCAGCGGCAGCCACGCCGCGCCGACGAGGAAGATCACGTTGCAGTACTGGAACAGGACCGGGCCGCAGAACGCGTAGGACAGCGCCGACAGGCCCGAGCCGACCCAACTCGTCCCCCACGAGCGCATCAGGGCGAGCATCGCCCCGAACGCCAGCGCGACGTGCGCGATGATGTAGACCCGCGCCGCCCAAGCGTAGGGGAGCGCCCCGTACACGACCTTCCCCGGATAGAGCACCGCCGCCGTGGGGTTGCCCATCAGCGGCATCCCGGCGTTCTCCTCGGGCTCCCAGAGCGGCCAACGGCCCTCGTTCCACTCGCGCTGCACGCGCTCGTAGAGCGGGTAGTAGTAGTGGGCGGCGTCTCGGTAGGAGAACTGGTGGCCGTCCAGGATCACCCGGTGGAAGCAAGCCAGGAGCATGGCGGCCAGGCAAGCGATGACCAGGGCGATCGTCGGGGCGGGCTTGCGATTCATGGGGTGACGTCTCGGGGCGCTCGGGCGGGTCGTCGCGAGCCAGTGTAGCACACCCGGGCGCGCGCGAAGACGCCCGCCGCCTCGGGTTCGAGGGGCGGGCGTCGCCGCGATTCAGGACGTCGATGGGCCGGTCACGAGCCCGGCGGGGTCAGCGCCGCGACCGGGTCCGGCGAATCGCCGTCGGCGTTCGGGGGGAGCTTCTCCGGGATCAGCTCGGAGGTGGGCTTGTACTCGCCGGTCAGGGCGTGCATGAATGCGATGACGTCGGCGATCTCCTGTTCGGTCAGGTTGAGGGGCTTCATGTCCTTGTCCAGCGAAGGATTCGGAGTGCCCCCCTTGTTGTAGTGCTCCATCACCTCTTCAAGCGTCTTCATGCTCCCGTCGTGCATGTAGGGCGCGGTGAGGGCCACGTTGCGGCAGGTCGGGGTCCTGAAGGCGCCGAAGCTGTGGTCCGACTTGTGGCCGATCGCCTCGGCGACCCAGCGGCCGATGTCGGCGTGCTCGCCCTTCTTCTCGTCCCAGCCGACGCCCAGGTTGTGGTACTGCTCGTCGGTGAAGTTGGCGCCGACGTGGCAGAGGGTGCACTTGGCCTTCTGGAGCTCGACCTCGGGCTCGTACTCGTCCTGGGGGCTGAGCCGCAGGCCGAACAGGACCATCCCGCGCTTCTCGGACTCGTTCAGGGCTTCCAGATCGCCGGTCACGTACTGGTCGTACTTGGAGTTGCCAGTCAACGCGGCGACGCGTTCGAAGGTGGCGATGGCCTTGGACATGCCGTCGAGCGTGACGTCGGTGCCGAAGGTCTTGCGGAACATCTCGCGGTAGGCCGGGATCTCGCGGATCCGATGGACGATCTCCTCGTACGTCTGGTCGCCCATCTCGACGGGGTTGACCATCGGGCCCTGGGCCTGGAGTTCCACGCTGGCCGCGCGGCCGTCCCAGAACATGCTCTTGGCGTAGGCCGCGTTGAAGACCGTCGGCGAATTGCGCGTGCCGCGCAGGCCGTCGATCCCGGTCGAGACCCGCGTGCCGTCGCTCCAGCCCTTGTCCGGGTTGTGGCAGGTGGCGCAGCTCACCGACTCGTCGAGCGAGATACGGGGGTCGAAGAACAGCAGCCGGCCCAGCTCATATCCCCCCTTGGTGAGCGGGTTCGAGGCGGGCACGACCGAGTTGGCGGCCAGCGGCGGCAGCCCGCGCGGGGCCTTGACCACAAGCGGCTCGTCCTGGATCAGGCTCGTGTCGGCCTTCTGCCAGAGGAAGTCCTCGGGGGCGGCGGGGTCGCTTTCCGCCTTCTCCACCCTCCTGTTCTTGATCTCGTCGACGACCTCGGGCGGGGCCGGGTCCTGGGCGTTGGCCTTCATCGACTGCTGGAGGAGGGCCAGGCCCGCGATCGAGAGCAGGCCGGAGGTCAGCAGCCAACGTGTCTTCTTCAGCGTCATGAAACGACTCCGGATGGGGAGGCACCGAACATGGCCGGGATCGACCGACGCGCGCGGCGTCCCATGACGGGCGTCGTCCCGCCCCTGGAGAGGCGAGGCGGCCGCCGCGTCATCGCGTCTCGTCACTTACGTCTCTTGGCAAGGAATTCGTCGGCGTTGCGTCGGGCCCGCTCCACCAGGGCATCCCGGTGGGCGCCGACGTACCAGGCGGGGCCCCCCTTGTCGGCCACTCGGGCCGCCACGGAGGGCGTATCGACCATCTTGGCGGAGTACCAGGGACAAATCTGGGCGCAGTGGCGGCATCCGATGCAGCGGTCGAGATCGATCTCGCAGAGCGAGACGACCCCCGGGTACCGCTCATCGGGGATCGAATCGATGCAGTCGACCGGGCAGACCTCGACGCACGCCAGACATCCCGTGCACTCATCGGCGTCGATGACCGCCAAGATCTTCGGGACCGTCTTGCGAGGTTTCGTCATCGCCGCCGAGGCCGACATCGTCGTCCCTCCGTCTCGCGCGCGAGCTTGCCCGGCCCCTCGCACCGGGGCCGAGTCCGTTATATCGCGCCGGCACCGCCCTTATCAAGAATCATTCTTGATATCGGCCCGGCGGGGCCCCTCCTTCGAGCTTCCCGGCCGAAACGGCGAACGGCGCGACGGCCATCGTGGGCGTCGCGCCGCGGGTGGGGCGCCGTGGATCGGGTCAAGAGGGTCAGGCGCGGGCGTCGGCCTCGGCCTTGTTCTCCATGTACCACTTCACGGTCTTGGCGAGGCCGGCTTCCAGGCTGGTCGGGGGTCGCCAGTCGAGGACCTCGGCCATCTTGGAGACGTCGAGGACCTTGCGCATGACGCCGTCGGGCTTGGAGGTGTCCCAGACGATCTCGCCTTCGAACCGGGTGAGGCGGGCGACGATCTCGGAAAGTTCCTTGATGGTGGTGCCGATGCCGGTCCCCAGGTTCAACGGCTCGTTGTGGCCGCTGGCGAGCAGCCGGGCGACCCCTTCGGCCGCGTCGCCGACGTAGATGAACTCGCGGACCGGCGCCCCGGTCCCCCAGCAGACGACCTGCTTCTTCTTCTCGATGACGGCGTCGGCGAACTTCTTGATGAGGGCGGCGGCGACGTGCGAGCGGTACTCGCCGAAGACGTCGTGCTCGCCGTAGAGGTTCGTCACGATCGGCATCTGGGCGATCATGCCGCAGCCGCGCTGGTAGGCCCGCATGCCCACTTCCATCACCTTCTTGGTGAAGCCGTAGGCCTCGACCGAGGGGTGCAGCGGGCCCGACCAGGCGTCGCTCTCCTTCATATCGCCGTTGACGGCGCCGGCGTAGGAGCAGGCCGAGCCGATGGTCATGAACTTCTTCACGCCGACCTTGCTCGCCGCGTCCAGGAGGTTGACCCCCATGATGACGTTGCGTTGGAAGATCTCGATCGGCTCGGCGACGCAGATCCCCAGGCCGCCATAGTGGGCGGCGGAGTGGACCACGGTGTCGGGCTTCACCTGCTCCAGCGTGCGCCGCGTGGAGTCCGGGTCCATCAGGTTGAAGTCGGGCCGCCCGGGGGTGACGACGGTGTGCCCCTGGCCGCGCAGGGAGTCGGCGATGCGGCGGCCGAAGAACCCGGTGCCGCCGGTCAGCAGGATGCGGTCTGGCATGTGCGTCCTCGCAGGCGTCCCGGCGCGTGGAGCGGACGTCGTGGTGTCGGTCGGCTCGGCTCGCGAGGGCGCTGGTGTCGATCTTGATCCAATAACCATCCCTGTCGGGCCCCGCGCGGGGCGAGGGCCCTCCCATTGGACGGGGCGGAGTATAATCGACTTCGCCGCACGCGCCGAGACGACTTGCGAGGGCCTTCCCGATGCTTCCCGACCGACCCGAGTTCGACTCTTCCCGCCGCGCCTGGCTGGCGTTAACGCTTGGGACGATGACGCTTGGGACGGGCCCTCGGCGAGCCTTCGGGGCCGATGGCGCGGAGGACGCCCGGATCTCCAAGCTGGAAGAGCGGGCGAAAAAAGCCGGGATCGCGCCGTTCCGCGTCTCGCGGACGGAGAATTTCCTGGGCGTCGGCGACGCGTCGGACGGGTATCGCCGGGAGGCCCTGGGAGTCTGCGAGGCGCTCGGCAAGGTGTTCGTCAAGCACCTGCGCGATCGGGGTTTCCGCGTCGATCTTCCGGCAGACCGCATGATGGTGGTCGTGCTAAAGGACTCCGAGTCCTACGGGGCTCTCGTGGGACAGGCCCCGGGGGATGAGCTCGGCGGCCACTACGACCTGGATTCCAACCGTTTGGTCGTCTTCGACTTCCGGCCCGGCCAGTCCCCCGGCTCGGGCGCCGAGCGGATCAACACATTCACGCTCGTCCACGAGACGACGCACCTGCTCGCCTACAACACGGGGCTGCTGGCCCTCGACCGCGACCCCGGCAAGTGCGTTGCCGAGGGGGTGGCGACGTATTTCGAAATGTGGCGGAAGACGGTCAGCGTCCCCGCCGGACGCGTCAACCGCCCTCGCCTGGACGCGATCCGCGACGCGACCCGGGCCGGCGACGCCTGGATCGAGCTCTCCCGCTTGTTGACGGAGGACTCGCTGTTCGACGCCCCCGACACCGCTCAGCTCGCCTACGGCCAGTCGTGGTTGCTGATGTACCACCTGCTGACGGCGTCCCGCTCGCTGTGGCCCGAGGTCGTCGGCTGGTTCGACGACATGCGGACCCAAACCGGCGACCGGCTGGCGATCCTGGAGAAGCGCCTAGGGCCGGTCGACAAGCTGGACGAGAAGTTGAGGCGACTGGCCCGCGAGCTGTCGCGGTCGTGACCGAGGAGATCAGCCGAGGACGGGGTTGAGCCCCATGTTCGACCGCATCTCGGCCCGCTGCTTCTCGTAATGCATCAGGAGCTTGCGGTCGCGGAAGTGCTGGCGTTCCTTGCGCTGCTGGGCCCGGATGAAGAACTGCCGCCAGCGGGCGCTGGTGAGTTCGCCCCGGCCGGCGTGGCGGGCGCGGATGCGGTTGGCGCGCTTCTCGCCGATCGCCTCCACGATCTCGTCCCCCAGGCAGACGAAGAACTGGCAGAGTCCGGGGTCTCCCTGGCGGGCGGAGCGGCCGGCGAGCTGGCGGTCGATCCGGCGCGACTCGTTGCGCTCGGTGCCGATGACGTGGAGGCCCCCCAGGGCGGCGACCCCCTCCCCCAGCTTGATGTCGGTGCCGCGGCCGGCCATGTTGGTCGCGACCGTCACCCTCCCCTGCTGCCCGGCCTGGGCGACGATCTGGGCCTCGACCTCGTGGTTCTTGGCGTTGAGGACCTGGTGCTCGATCCCCGCCTCGGCCAGCAGGGCGCTGAGGTGTTCGGACTTCTCGATCGACCGGGTGCCCACCAGGACCGGGGCACCCTTCTTGTTCCACTCGACGATCTGGTCGGCGACGGCCTGGAACTTCTCCAGCTCGGTGGAGAAGACGCGGTCGGGGAGCCAGACGCGGGCGTTCGTGCGGTTGGTGGGGATGGTCATCACGCCCACCTTGTAGATCCGCCTCAGCTCGGCTGCGTCGGTGCTGGCGGTGCCGGTCATGCCGGCGAGCTTCTTGAACCGCTTGAAGAAGTCCTGGACGGTCACGCGGGCCGCGGTGATCGTCTCCAGGGTGATCTCCAGCTTCTCCTTCGCCTGGATGGCCTGGTGCAGCCCGTCCTGCCACTGGCGGCCGGGCATCATGCGGCCGGTGAACTCGTCGACGATGACGATCTCACCCTCGTGGACGACGTAGTCGCGGTCGCGGAGGTACGCGATCTGCGCCCGGAGCGAGCGCTCGACGTACTCGTACAGCGAATCGACCGTCAGCATGCCGAACGACGAGTGGCCGGCGCGGGCCTGGACCTTGCGGCGGCCGGCGGCGGTCAGCTCGGCCTTCTTCTCGATCGGGTCGTACTTGTAGTCCTTGATGCGGACCAGGGTGGCGGCGAGCTGATCGGCGCCGTAGTAGGCGGAGGCTTCCTCCTGGGTCGGCTGATTGTTGGCGCCGATGATCAGCGGGGTACGGGCCTCGTCGATCAGGATGCTGTCGGCCTCGTCGACCATCGCGAAGTTGTGCGACCGCTGGACCGGAGTCTCCGCTTCCTGGTGCGTCCCCGAGCCCAGGAACGCCTCCTCGAACGACTTCCGGGTGGTGTCGCCGAGTTGCAGCCGCTTCAGCTCGTCGCGGAGGAAGTCGAAGCCCATCTCCTTGCTGGTGCCGTAGGTGATGTCGCAGGCGTAAGCCCGCCGGCGCTCGTGGTCGGACATCCCGGTCTGGATGCAGCCGATGGTCAGGCCCAGGTAGCGATAGATCTGGCCCATCCACTCGGCGTCGCGTCGGGCCAGGTAGTCGTTGACGGTCACGACGTACACGCCCTTGGCCGGCAGCGCGTTGAGGACCGCCGGCATCGTGGCGACCAGCGTCTTGCCCTCGCCCGTCTCCAACTCCGCGATGCACTTGTTGTGGATCGCCACCCCGCCGAGCACCTGCACGTCGAACTGGCGCTGGCCGATGGTCCGCTTGGCGGCCTCGCGGGTCAGCGCGAAGGCCTCCGGCAGCAGGGCGTTGAGCGAATCCCCCTGGCGGGCGCGGAGGCGGAGGGCGAAGGCCTTCTCGCGGATCTCGGCGTCGCTCAGGGGCTCGATGGAGGGTTCCAGGGCGTTGACCCGATGGACCTGAACGGCGAACGACGCGAACCGGCCCACGGGCGTCGGCCCCGCCAGCCGGCCCACCTGGTTGATCCATCCCACGCCGAGGCGGCTTGCCATGGATGCGTCCTCTGACTTCCCCGGGGTCTCGCGATCCGGGCCCGCCTCGACCGGCCGCTCGAAGCGCGCCGGCGCGGATCCCGCCGAAGGGAACGGGACGTCGAAGGGCGACGGCTTCCCGAACAAAAGACGGAAGGGTCAGCGGGCCGGCCGCGCGGGGCGGTAGACCATCCCCGAGCGGTTGAACAGCCAGAGGTCGTGGGGGTCCTTCTGATCGAGCCCGCGGCGCGCCTGCTGGACGAGCAGATCCCACTTCTCGACGGCCGTCAATTCCCCCGGCTCCTCGTCGCCGGGGCCCCGCCCCCACTGGATCTGGGCCGTCCGATCGGTGACGACGAACAGGACGGGGTCGCCCCGTACCTCCGTCACCGTGATCGAGTACACCCGGGCGTCGGGCGGGGTGTCGGCCTCTCGCGACGGGTCCAGGAGGAACGCCGCGAGCTTGGCCCCCTCGACGACCGCCCTGTCAAGCCCCTCGACCTCGGCCGAGTCGGCGGGCGCCGTCCTCCAGATCGTCCCCGCCCGTTCACGGGGAGGCGCGGTCAGGCCGTTGCCCACGATCCAGATCAGCCGGCCGACGCGCTCGGCGTCGATGTCCTCGAGCGGCAGGACGCAGCCCTCGGCGTCGAGCACGAAATTTCCCGCGCCGCTGACGGCCACCTTGGCGACGGGGCGGCGATACTTGAGGTGGACCACCAGCCCGCCGGGGGGCCTCTCGATCTCCCCGACCGACTCAACCCAGGGGAACGCCTTGAAGGCATTGCGCAGCCGGACGGGATCGACCTTGAGGAGCGAGACCACTTCCGGCTCCTTGGCGTTGCGACGGACGCGTTCCAGGAACGCCGCCGTCCCCCCGCGGAAGCAATCCGGCGGGGGTTCCGGGAGCTGGATCTCGCCGAACGGGAGTTGGTATCGCGGCTGGTTTTGCAGCCATTCCACCGAGGCGTCGAGAGCCTGCCGTCCGGCGTAGAAGATCACGGCGGCAAGGCTGAGGGCGAGCATCCCGACCGTGGCGATCTTGCGCGCGTCCAGGCGGCCGGGGCGGGCCAGGGGGAAGCGACGCTGGCGCGGGCGCGGGCCGAGGTCGTCGCCTCCGTCATCCGGGGCGACGATCCGCGGGAGATCGCGGTACTCCATGTCCCCGGCCCCTCCCTGAGCGCCCGGCGCGCGGCGGCCCGGGGCGCGACGTCGCGGCGACTCCCCGTCGCCTCGCCCATCCCCGACGGCCCCCACCCTACCAGACCTGGAGCTGGAGTTCCAACTCGTAGCCGAACTGCTGCCAGACGCGCTGCTGGATCTGGTCGATCAGGTGCAGCACGTCGTCCGACTTCGCGCCGGGGTGGGCGACGATGAAATTGGCGTGGCGGTCGGAGATCTCCGCGCCGCCGTGGCGAGTCCCCTTCAATCCGGCCTGGTCGATCAGGGAGCCGGCGGAGACGTCGGGCGAGGGGTTCTTGAAGATGCAGCCGGCCGACTGGTGGCCGTACGGCTGATTCTCCTTCTTGACGATCCAGATCCGCCGCATCCGACGGACGACCCCCTCGGGATCCTCGGGGGTCAGCTCGAACTCGGCCGAGAGGATGACGGGCTCGTCCAGGTTGGACTCGCGCTCGCCGAAGCTGAGGTCGTCGCGCTCGCGCTGCTGGACCTCATAGGAGGAATCGAGGACGGTCGCCCGGCCGACGAAAGGGCCGATGGCCCCCTGACGGCTGCCGGCGTTGCCCCGAAGGGCGCCGCCGACGGTCCCGGGGATGCCCGTGAGGATCTCCAGCCCGGCCAGCCCGGCGCGGGCGGCCTGGGAGATGAGGGCGGTCAGCGGGACGGCGGCCCCCGCGCGGATGCGTTCCCCCTCGATCGTCACGTCGGAGAAATGCGGGCTCTCCATGTGGACGACCAGGCCGGCGACCCCCTCGTCGCGCACCAGGACGTTCGTCCCGCCGCCGAGCAGCTTGAACGGGATCTCGGACTCGACCGCGCGGCGAAGGAGGCCGCGGAGATCCTCGACCGTTCGGGGCTTGGCGAAGTACGCGGCGGGCCCGCCGAGGCGGAACCACGACAGCGGGGCCAGGGGCTGGTCCTCGGCGACGAACTCCCGGAATTCCTGGAAAGGGTGCTGCAAGCGACCGACCCCGACTGGCGACCAGACCTGACCCATGACGAACCGACGCATGGTAGCCGCCCGCCCCGCGAGCGTCAAGCGGCCCGAGCGCCGGGGAAGGCCCCACAGTCGCGGTGTCCCCGGGGCGATGCCGGTGCCCCCCCTCGCCGGCACCTCGTCCGCCTCGATACCGCCCGCCCACGACGCCCGCCGGGGTCCCGCCGACGTTGGCTTCGTTCGCGCGCCGCGATGTCATGGAGTATGGACGCATCTCCCTGGAATTTCAGAGATTGCATCGTTTTGAAGTTGGCTTCGTTCGTCGTCTTCGAATGGTTTTTTTGGGGTCTCGGGTCCCATACCCCCCTCTCCCACCGCGGGAGGCAGCGGCGAGTGAGAGTCGCCGAGGGCGCGGATGAAGCGTGGGCGCGGCATGGCGTGAGCCGTCGCTATCTCCGCCGATCCGGCGAGCCTCACCGACCCTCCGGGCCGCCCTCTCCCGGCGACAGCGGGGACGGACACCCCTGCCCTATCCTACCCAAATCCCAGGACGAAAAATTGTGGCCATGGCTATGCCCGCCGGGAGAGGAGGCGCGTGGTACACGCTCGTCAGGGAGGTGGCCCGGCTCCGGCCGTGACCTTGATTTCGACGCCCCTCGCGCGGGCTTCCCGTGACGAGCCGCGTCGAACCGAATCCGGGATGTCAATGAGCGGGTCATCGAACACTCGCATGATCCGCGGACAGGCGGGCGGATTTCATGTTTGTCGAAATTATTCCCGATCGGTCGGGCCTCACAGCGCTCCGGCGGTTTCGGTCGTGGTGGACCTGGGAGACGGCGACATGGGCATCCCGGGCCGAGCCGCCGGGGCCGGGGCGCGGGACTTACGGTAGGCTTCCAGGCTCCGCTCGCCGTCGAGCCGCCAGCCCCGCCGGTCGTCGCCGGCCAAGACCATCGGCACCTCGATGGAGGCGGACTTCATGCTGGTGGAGATGTCCGGCAGCGCCACCCCCATCCGTCCCACCGGCTGGTCCGCTCGGATCGTGGCGGTGATCGCCGCGAGTCCCGGCCCGGGGGACTCGGGATGGCGGGAAACATGCACGGAAGGAGAGGCGGCGCGGGGGATCTCGGCGTGATCGCGGAATTCCGGCGCGAGGGCCTGGGAAAGCTCCGCCGCCTCGTCGTCGGTCCCGTCCACCGCCAGCGACCGGAGTTCGTCCAGGTCGTTGCGCGCCAGCGCCCGCGCGAGGCGGATCGTCTGGTCGTCCAGGCTCGCGACCTCCCCACCCCGCAACAGCAGCCAGCCCAGCAGCAGCGCCAGGAGCACCCCGCCTGCGATCGCCACCTTGGGGGCCGCGGATTTCAGCTTCCCCACGACGACCTCGATCTCGTGGTCGACGACCTCGAGTTCGTCCACGTGCCGCCCGTGGCCCGCCGTCGCGGGATCGATCGGAGGGCCCCCCGCGAGGATTTTCCCCCCCGGCGTCAGGTGGAAGCTCTTGAGGCAACGCTTGCAGAGCATCCGGACGTTGACCTTGTCCCTGGGGATCCGGCCTTCCGCCCCGCAGGAGGGACAATGCATGGAGATCGTGGCCATGTTGTTCTCCCGGCCGTCGGCGTCGTGCAATGGTTGAAGTTTTCTCGCGCGGTCTCCCATTAGTACGATACGCGACACGACCCGGTCGTGACCAGGAGCGGAAACTTCTGAAAATACCCGGAATCCAAGCTTAAGGAATTAGTCGCCACCCGTGGCGTCAAGGTTGCTGGCAGGCGAGGACGGCGGCCCGGCCGACCGGGATGACGACGGTCGGGCCGATTGACGCCGGGAGCAGGATGGTCTCGCCCCGACGCAGCGGGAGGTCCCCGCGCGGCGCGCGGACGAGGGCCTCGCCTTCCAGGGTCATGAGGATCGTGAACCGATCGTCGCGGCCGATCTCGGTCGCCGCCGAGAGGGTCCACCGCTCCAGTTCGAAGTAGGCGCACGACACCAGCGGTTCGCGGACGTCGCCGTTCTCCAGGACCAGCGGCGTGGGGACGACCGGGTCGACGGGGCCGCGATCGAAGTCGATGCAGCGCATGGCCTTCTCGACGTGCAGCTCGCGCGGCTTGCCGTCGGCGCCGACGCGGTTCCAGTCGAAGACGCGGAACGTGGCGTCGGACATCTGCTGGATCTCCGCGACCAGCACGCCCCCCCCCAGGGCATGGACCGTGCCGGCCTCGATCAGCAGGCAATCGCCGGGCTTGGGGTCGATCCGGTGGAGGAGCGACTCGACCTGGCCGGAATCGATCCCACGGCGGAGGGTCTCGCGGTCGACGCCCGGCTTGAGCCCGGCGTAGATCGCCGAGCCGGGCTCGGCGTCGAGGACGACCCAGGCCTCGGTCTTGCCGCGGTCGTTCGCCAGCTCGCGGCCGAGAACGTCGTCGGGGTGGACCTGGACGGAGAGGTTCTCGCGGGCGTCCAGCAGCTTGACCAGCAGGGGGAACTGTTCCTGGTCGGCGCGGGCCTTGCCGAAGAGGTCGGCGGGGCGATGGCGGACGAGGTCGCGCAGCGAGACGCCGGCGTGGGAGCCGCCTCGGACGACGCTGACCTGGTCGTGGTAGTCGGCCAGCTCCCAGCTCTCGGCGTAGTCGTCGCCGTCGCCGATCGGCTTGCCCAGGAGAGTCCCGAGCCGTCGCCCCCCCCAGACGAGGCGGCGGAGGATGGGGGTGAAGGCCAGCGGTTCCAGCGGCGCCTGCATGATGGGCCTCCATGCCCGCCGCGAGGCCCGGGGACGAAGGGGGGCCGGGGCGTGGCGGCGGGTTCGTCTAGGTCGTTGGGGCGTCGGCGCGGGCGCGCGATGCCCGCCGGTTGTATCGCGAAACCCGCGCCGAGTCCATCGCGGCTGGCGTGGCAAGGCGACGGCTGCTAGACTCGACGGCACAGGAACGCCCCCGCGCGCCCGGCCGTCCCCGCGAGGCCGACGCGCGGCGCCGCCCGCCAAGGGCTCCGGCCTCGGGACCGGCCGTCGCAGCCCGCGTCTCCTCCGCGTCGAATCGTCGCCCCGCCCCCCTGGCGGGCCCACCCCCGTTGGTCCACATCCATGCCCAGCGATCGCGACCTGTTCACCGAAGAGCAGACGATGGTGACGATGAGCTTCGGCGAGCACCTGGAGGAGCTGCGCGTCCGGCTCATCCTGGCTCTGGCCGGGCTGATGGTCGGCGTGATCATCGTCTTCATCCCCCCGCTCGACATCGGCAAGCGGGTGATGACGAGGATGGAGGCCCCCGCCAAGCGCGCGCTGACGTCCTTCTACGCCAGCGAGTACGCCAAGAAGCGGGCCGAGGCCGAGGCCGAGAAGGCCGTGACCCCCAACGTCCGAGCCCAGGTGCCGGCCGAGTCGTTCATCGTGGCGCTGGCCAAGCTCGCCCCGGAGCTGAAGCTCCCCGACCCGGAGGCCGTGAAGGGGGAAATGCTGGACTTCCCGATCCGCTACGACATGTCGGACATGATCGGCGTGACGGAGAAGTCGGCCTACCAGATCGACAACTCGCTGATCTCGCTCGGGCCGCTGGAGACGATCACGATCTACTTCTTCGTCTGCCTGGTCTCCGGCCTGGTCCTGGCGAGCCCCTGGGTCTTCTACCAGATCTGGGCGTTCGTCGCGGCGGGCCTGTACCGGCACGAGCGGTTCTACGTGATGAAGTTCTTGCCGTTCTCGCTGGGGCTGTTCATCGGCGGGGTGTTGCTCTGCTTCACGTTCGTCCTGCCCCTGACCCTCGCGTTCCTGCTGGATTTCAACGTCTGGCTGGGCGTCGCGCCGACGTTGCGTCTCAGCGAGTGGATGAGCTTCGCCACGATCCTCCCGCTGGTCTTCGGCCTGGCGTTCCAGACGCCCCTCATCATGCTGTTCCTCCAGCGCATCGGGATCTTCTCGGTGGACGACTACCGGGGCAAGCGGAAGATCGCGATCCTGGTCATCACCATCGCCGCCGCCGTCCTGACCCCCGGCCAGGATCCCATCAGCATGACCCTGCTCGCCCTGCCGATGATCCTCCTCTATGAGCTGGGCATCATCCTGATCGCCCGGGGCGTGAAGGGGAGCGTGCCGGCGCGGATCTGACGCCGGGGGCGACGATCCGTATCGACGACTCCCCCGCTCGGCTTGCGGGGCGGGCGGGGGAGTCCTACACTGGCTTGTCGCGCCGCCGGGAGGGGGGCGCGGCGTCCCATTTGGTTACCGGAGCGCTCGACGGCGATCGCGATGCAGCAACTCAGCGTGGGGATGGTCGGACTGGGGACCGTGGGCGCCGGCGTGGCCCGGATCCTCACGCGGCACGCCGACCGAGTCGCTCGCCGCGCGGGGCGGCCGATCGAGCTGAAATGGGCCGTCGTCCGCGACGTGAAGAAGCGGCGCGACGCCGACTTCGAGGGCGTCCGGATCGTCGACGACGCCCGCCGGGTGATCGACGACCCGGAGGTCGGCGTGGTCGTCGAGGTGATCGGC
The DNA here is from genome assembly GCF_037189885.1 of Paludisphaera sp. Taxonomy (NCBI): domain Bacteria; kingdom Pseudomonadati; phylum Planctomycetota; class Planctomycetia; order Isosphaerales; family Isosphaeraceae; genus Paludisphaera; species Paludisphaera sp. The sequence goes on along the minus strand of NZ_JBBCIR010000025.1, from coordinate 9,403 downwards.
GGGGTCGACGCGGCGCGTCGGATCGTGCTGGACGCGCTGGCGGCCGGCAAGCAAGTCGTCACGGCGAACAAGGCCCTGCTGGCCGAGCACGGCCCCGAGATCTTCGCCGCCGCGCGCAAGGCGGATCGCGCCGTGGCGTTCGAGGCGAGCGTCGCCGGCGGCATCCCGATCGTCGGGGCGATCGGCGTGGGGCTGGCGGCGAACCAGGTGCAATCGCTGGCGGCGATCCTCAACGGCACCTGCAACTATATATTGACGCAAATGACCCAGGGGGGCGTGGCCTACGCGGAGGCCCTGGCCGACGCCCAGGCGCTCGGCTTCGCCGAGGCCGACCCGACGCTGGACGTCGACGGCACCGACACCGCCCACAAGCTGGCCATCCTGGCGCAGGTCGCCTTCGGCGCCGACGTCCGCACGGCCGACATCCCGCGCGAGGGGATCGACCGGCTGGAGATCGCCGACCTGAATTACGCCCGCGAGCTGGGCTACACCATCAAGCTGCTCGCCCACGCCCGGCTGGCCGAGGGGGGGCTGGAGCTGCGCGTCGGCCCCAGCCTGGTCAGGAACGACCGGCCGCTGGCCCAGGTGCACGGCTCGTACAACGCCGTGCGCGTCGAGGGCGACGCCGTGGGCGAGACCCTGTTCTGCGGCCGGGGCGCCGGCATGATGCCGACCGCCTCCGCCGTCGTCGCCGATCTGATCGACGTGGCCACCGGCCGCGCCGCGATCACCGCCCGCGCCCTGGACTTCTGGCCCGCCGCCGCCGCGCCGATCGCGGTGCTGCCGGCCAGCCGGACCAGGCGGCGCAATTACCTGCGGTTCCTGATCGCCGACCGCCCCGGCGTGATCGCGGCCATCGCGCACGCCCTGGGGGACAAGGGGATCAGCATCGCCAGCGTCATCCAGCACGAGCCGACCCAGGAGGACGAGAACGGCGAGCCCGGCCCCGTCCCGCTGGTGATCATGACCCATCTGGCCGTCGAGCAGGATCTCCGCGACGCCGTCCGCGAGATCGACCGCCTCGACGTCGTCCGCGCGCCCAGCGTCTGCCTCGGCGTCGAGGAGTGACCTGGCCTCCCGCGTCCCCACCCAGCCGACCCGAGCCGAGGAGCCCCGCCGTGGCCCCCCCCACCAAGTACGTCATCGTGATCCCCGACGGCGCGGCCGACGAGCCGTTCGAGGCGTTGGGGGGACGCACGGCGCTCCAGGCCGCCGACATCCCGGCCATGGACGACGTCGCGGCGAGCGGGATCGTCGGCCGGTCGCGGAACGTCCCGGATCGCTTCCTCCCAGCCAGCGACGTCGCCACGTTGAGCCTCCTCGGCTACGACCCGGAGGCATACTACACCGGCCGCGCCCCGCTGGAAGCCGCCGCCGTCGGCGTACCGCTGGGCCCCGACGACTGGGCCGTGCGCTGCAACCTGATGACGATCGAGGACGGCCTCCTCGCGGACTTCACCGCCGGCCACATCACCAGCGAGGAAGGCGCGGCGATCATCGCCTCGCTACAACAGGCCCTCGGGTCGTCCGAATTCGAGTTCCATCCGGGCGTCAGCTACCGCAACCTTCTGGCCTATCGCGGCAGGTCGGGCTCGCCGCTGTTCACGCGCGAGACGGTCACCGTCCCCCCCCACGACCACCCCGACCAGCCGGCCGCGAATTACCTCCCGAAAGGCCCCGGCGCGGAGGCGCTGATCGATCTCATGGAGCGGGCCCGGCCGATCCTGGCCGACCACCCGGTCAACCGCGCCCGCGTCGCCGCCGGCAAGAAGCCCGCCAACGCCGTCTGGCTGTGGGGCCAGGGCGAGGCCCCCCACATGCCGGCGTTCCGCGAGCTTCACGGCCTGGGAGGGGCGATCATCTCGGCCGTCGACCTGGTGCGCGGGGTCGGCGTGCTGGCTGGCTGGGAGCGGATCGACGTCCCCACGGCCACCGGATATCTCGACACCGACTACGCCGCCAAGGGCCGCGCCGGCATCGCCGCGCTGGCCGACCACGACGTCGTCTGCGTGCACGTCGAGGCACCCGACGAGGCCAGCCACGAAGGCCGCGGCGACGCCAAGGTCGAGGCGATCGAGCGGATCGACCGCGACATCGTCGCCCCGATCGTCGCCCACCTCCGGGCGACCTATCCCCGGTGGCGGCTCCTCATATCCCCCGACCATTCCACGCTCCTGCGCACCCGCGCCCACGACCGAGCCCCGGTGGCCTGGGCGATCGCCGGGACGAGCATCCCGCCCTCGGGCCTCCGCTACGACGAGGAGCACGCCCGCGACGGCGGCGGCCCCTTCCTCGACCAGGGCTGGCGGCTGATGGCGAAGTTCCTGGACCTGGGCTGGGCCGGCCGGTAAGGTCGGGCTCCGAGAAATCCTGTCACCGTCGCCGCGCCGCACGCCACCCGGGGGAGAGTCCGAAGGCAATCTTCCGGGAAGCGCGGAGGCGGTGATGACGGACGCGACGACCGACGTGGATCTCTGGCGGCGGGTGCGCGAGGGTGATCGGAGCGCCTTCGAGGAGGTCGTCAAGCGCCACCAGTCGGCGGTGGCCGCGGTGGCGTACAACGTGCGCGGCGACCTGGCGACGAGCGAGGACGTGGCGCAGGAGGCGTTCTGGGCCGCCTGGCGGGGACGCGACACCCTCCAGGATCCGAACCGCCTGCGTCCCTGGCTCTGCGGGATCGCCCGCAACCTGGCCGCGAACTCTCGCCGCAAGGCCGCCGCGCGGCCGGGGACGGCCGCCCTCGGCGGGGATGACGTGCCCGACGCGGGCGACGGACCCGCGGAGTCGGCCCTGGGGCGCGAAGAGCAGGCGCTCATCTGGCGATCGCTGGAGGAGCTGCCGGATCTCTATCGCGAGCCCTTGATCCTCTATCATCGGCAGGATCAGTCGGTTGCCGAGGTGGCCGCGACGCTCGAAATCTCCCAGGACGCGGTGAAGCAGCGGCTCTCGCGCGGCCGGGCCATGCTCCGCGAGCGCCTGGCGGGCCTGGTCGAGGAGGGGCTGCGGGCCAGCCGACCGGGCCGGTCGTTCACGGTCGGCGTGATGGCGGGACTCGGGGCGAACCTGGCCGCGAAGCCCGCCGCCGCGGGGGTGGCGGGGGCCGCCGCGCCTTTCGTCGCATCGTCGGGACTGCTCGGCGGCCTACTCGGCTCCGGGGCGGGGCTCGCCGGCGCGTGGTTCGGGGCATGGCTACCCGCCCAGGCGGCCCCGACCGTCCGCGAGCGCGATCTGATGCTGGCGAGCGGGCGTCGCATGCTCGTCGCCGGGCTGGTCTTCACCGCGACGATCGCCGGGCTGGTCTACTTCGCGGCCGGGACGCGCTGGTATCTCCCCGCCTGGCTCGTCGCGATGGTCGGATTCCAGGCGTGGCTCCTCGTGGACGTGGTGGTCCTGACACGAAAGTTGCGCGAGGCGAAGGCGAGCCGGACGGACGCCGACGAGCCGAATCGGACCGCCGCGCGGCGCGGGATGGCGAAGGTCGCCGCGAACGTCCGGGGGCGGTCGCATCGAAGCCGCTGGACCCTGCTCGGGCTGCCGCTGCTCGACGTCCAGGTCGCCGACCCGCCGGGATTCGACGAAGACGGCGTCATGATCCGCCCGGCCGGGCCGCGGGGATCGGCGACGGGTTGGATCGCCGTGGGGGACGACGCCCGCGGGGCGCTGCTGGCGGTCGGAGGCCGGGCGGTCGGGCTGATCGCCATCGGCGACCGATCGCTGGGGCTCGTCGCCTTCGGCGGGATCGCGATCGGTGGGGTCGGCCTTGGCGGCCTGGCGATCGGCGGCGTGGCCGTCGGCGGCGGGGCGTTCGGCTGGGTCGCGGTCGGGGGGCTCGCGGTCGGCGCGTACGCGGCCGGCGGCGCCGCGTTCGGTTGGAAATTGGCGATCGGCGGCCTGGCCGTGGCCCGCGAGATCGCGCTGGGAGGCGGGTCCATCTCGCCGCGCCCCATCCCCCCCGCGGCGGGGCTCCAGTGGCTACGCGGGGGGCCGGCGCCGGTCCTCGAGCTAGCCGGACCGATCGCGGGCGCGTTGCGCCGACTCCTGGCCGGCGGCACGCTCCTCTGGTGCGCCGTCGGGGCCTCGGCGCTGGGGCTCGGGGCCTCCCGGTTCGCGGCGATGTATCGGATCGCCCGCGACCGGGGGGCGGAACCCGTCCGGACGCCGTCGTCACGTTGACCGGAAGCCGGCCGGGACGTAAGCTGATAACCCTTAACAAGGGCGCCCCGCCTCCCCGGCCGCCGGTCGTAGCATCCCAAATATAAAGGCTGAGTTTCATGAGCGCGTTCGAGCCCCGCCCGCCGTTCTACCTGGGCATCGACCTCGGTGGGACGAACATCCAGAGCGGGGTGGTGGATGACACGGGGCGCCCGGTCTCGTCGGTGAGCATCGCGACCGAAGCCGATCGGGGTCCCGTCGTGGGGGTCGAGAACCTGGCCAGGGCCGGCCGGATGGCCGTCGAGGCCAGCGGCGTGGGCTGGGACGCGATCTCGGCCGTCGGCCTGGGCTCCCCCGGCACGATGGACCTCTCGCGAGGGATGCTGCTCCAGCCCCCCAACCTCCCGGGCTGGGACGACCTGCCGATCCGCGACCTGCTGGCGGCCAAGCTGGGCAAGCGGACGGTCCTCCAGAACGACGCCAACGCCGCGGCCTTCGGCGAGTACTGGGCCGGCTCGGGGCGGAACACCAAGTCCCTGGTCATGTTCACGCTGGGGACCGGCATCGGCTGCGGGATCATCGTCGAGGGGCGGATCATCGAGGGCCGCCACAGCCACGGCGGCGAGTGCGGCCACATCATCATCCAGATGGAGAACGGCCGGCGCTGCGGCTGCGGCGCCTACGGCCACCTGGAGGCCTACGCCTCGGCGACGGCCCTGGTGAAGCGGGCGCAGGAGATGCTGGAGGACGAGTCGGTCAAGACCAGCCTCCGCGACATCCCCATCGACCAGATCACCAGCCGGGCCATCAACCTGGCGGCCGAGGCCGGCGACGACGCGGCGCGTCGGCTGATGAAGGAGACGGCGTACTACCTGGCCGTCGGCGCGACGACCCTGCTGCACACGATCGACCCGGACATCGTGCTGTTCGGCGGCGGCATGATCGCCGCGGGCGACGGATTCCTGGAAGACATCCGCCAGCACGTCCAGACGATGGCGTTCCCCGCCGTCAGCGAGGGGAGCCGGATCGAGTACGCGGAACTCGGCGGCGACGCCGGCTTCATCGGGGCCGCCGGCTGGGCGCGCGAGATCTTCGGCCGCTGATACCCGGAGGCCTCGCATGACATCGCGGAGCAGGCCGGCCCAGGTCGTCGCGCTGGCGGGATTCGTCGCGGTGGTGGCGGTCGCGGGGGCGCTCGGCTCCTGGGCCACATACCCTAGCCTACGGCACTGGTACGAGGGCCTGCGCAAGCCGTCGTGGACACCGCCGGGCTGGCTGTTTGGCCCGGTGTGGAGCACGCTCTACCTGCTGATGGCGGCCTCCGCCTGGCGGGTCTGGCGGCGCGACGACGCCCCCGCCGGCCGGCGCAAGGAGGCCCTCGCGTGCTGGGGCTTCCAGCTCGCGCTGAACGTCGGCTGGTCGTGGCTCTTCTTCGGCCTGCACCGGCCGACGCTGGCGTTCGTGGAGCTGGTCGCCCTCTGGCTGGCGATCCTGGCGACGATCGTCGCGACCGCGCGGGTGGACCGCCCGGCCGCCTGGATGCTCGCGCCTTATCTGGCCTGGGTGACGTTCGCCGGGGCGCTCAACGGCACGATCGCCCGTCTCAACCCGTAGGGTCGGACGCCCGGTCTTCGGAATGCGGTCGAAGTCCGGGCGGGGGGCGACTACAATGGACGGTCGACGTCTCGTCCGCCGCGACTCGACTGGGAGACCCGGGCCCATGCCGCCGATCGCCCTCAATCGCCGCCGGTTCCTCGGCTGCTCGGCCGCCGGGGCCGGCTTCGCGCTGACCCAGGGCGCATCCCACGCCGCGACGCCAGCCGGGGGCCCGCGCGTCGGCGTGATCGGCGTCGGCAACAGGGGCACGACGCTCCTCCGCACCCTGCTGGACATCCCCGGCGTCGTCATCCCCGCGGTGAGCGACCCGGAGCCCCGCCATCGGGCGCGGGGCGAGGGGATCGTCGAGAAGGCCACTGGACGGCGGCCCGACTCGTACCCGGACCCCCGCCGCGTGCTGGAGCGGCCCGACGTCGACGCCGTCGTGGTGGCCATCCCGTGCGACCTCCACGAGCACGTCTCGACCGAGGCGATCCGGGCCGGCAAGCACCTGTACGCGGAGAAGCCGCTCGCCATCACCATCGAGGGCTGCGACCGGCTCATCGCCGCGGCCGCGGCGGCACCCACGCTGGCCGTCCACGTCGGCTTCCAGCGCCGGTCCAATCCCCGATTCCGCGAAGGGGTCGGGCTGATCCGCTCCGGGACGCTCGGGTCGCTGATCGAGGCCCGGGGCTACTGGACCAGCAGCAACGGCCCGCTCCTGGGGCATGACGGCTGGCTCGGCAGCCGCCGGCGCTCGGGGGATTTCATGGTGGAGCAGGCCGTGCACGTCTGGGACGTGCTGAACTGGATCCACGGCGGGCCGCCGAGCGAGGCCTTCGGCTGGGGCCGCAAGAGCCTGTTCACGGCCCAGGCGCCGGGCCGCGACGTGACCGACCACTACGGCGTCGAGCTGCTCTGGGACAACGGCTTCCACGCGTCGTTCGTCCAGAGCTACATCGCGCCGGCCGACGAGAACTTCACCGGCTCGCACCTCCGGGTCCTGGGCATGGAGGGCGGGCTCGACTTCGGCTCCGGGGCGCTGACGTTCCGCGACCGCGAGCGTCCCCGTCGGGTCGTCGAGCCCGGCCAGCGCAACGATACCAGGCTGGCCGTCGAGGCGTTCATCGCCGCGACGCTCGCCGAGGCCCCCCCCGCCCCGCCGGTCACGCTCCTGGAGGCTCGCGACGCCACCCTCGCCGGGCTTCTGGTCCGCAAGGCGGTCGACGAGGCCCGGATGGTCACGCTCGACGAGATTCTGGCCCAGGCGTCGGCCGGCTGACCTCGGACAGGGACTGATCCCGCCCCGCCACGGCGATCGCCGCCGCCAGCGCCAGCATGAGCGGGAGCGTCACCAGCCCGGCCCAGTGCTCGACCCAGACGTGGCGATTCCCCGCCATCAGGATGTTGAACCAGGAGACCCAGGCGAAGGCCGCCAGGTACGTGGCGACCAGCCATCCTCGGCGCGGGAGCGTCGCGTGCTCGCGCGCGAACCAGTATGGCGCGAGCAGATAGGGCACCATGAAGTACTGCGGAAACCCCACCTTGTAGAGCGCGAGCGTCACGACGAGGCCCAGGACGCCCGAGGCGGCCGGCTCAAGTCGCTCCCGCCTCGACCATCGCCACGCGAGGTACAGGCCCAGCAGCAGGGCCGGCCCGGCGTACTCGTCGGTCCGGAAGAACAAATCCTCGCCGCTGACCGGAGAATGCATCCCGCGCAGGTACCGGAAGAACGATAGGCCGGCGGATTCACGGCTCGTCGCCAGCAAGATCGGCCGGAGGACCGATGGGCCCCAGATCGCCCAGGCGACCCCCAGGCCGGCGAGCGACAGCCCCGCCGTCGCCGCCAGCCACCGCCATCGGACCTTCCCCCGGTCCAACGCCAGGAACGGGGCGAGGATCCCGGGGATGTACTTCAACAGCACCCCGGAGGCGGTCCAGACGGCGGACGCGCCCCATCGGCCCCGGGCGACGGCGTCGACCGCCCCCACGCAAAGGAGCGCGACGAGGACGTCGAAATGCCCGAAGACGGCGATCTCCACCCACGCGAACGGGCCGGCGAACCAGGCCGCCATCGCCGGGGCCGACCATCGCGGCATCCCTCGGCTCGGCGCCGTCAGCGAGAGCCAGGCGACGAATGCCCAGTACGCCCCGGCGAATAACAGCTTCGGCCCCAGCGGATGCCAGTGCGTGAGGGGGGCCAGAAGGTTGTAGAGCGGCCCGTAGGCGTGCAGCGAGTACGACCCCCGCGGCCCCCCCACGACGAGGAACCACGGGTCGCGACCGGCGAGGATCTCGCGCCAGATGTCCAGGAACAGGTAGTAATCCTGATATTCGCCGACGATGGTTGAGACGATCAGGTGCGCCAGGCTCGCGACGATCAGGATGCCCGAGGCCAAGGCCCCCGCCCTCCCCCCGCCGCGTCCCCAACGTAGGATCGCCAGCACCAACGCCCCGTGCGCCGCGATCGCGCCGCCGATCGCCGTCCCGAGCGCGGCGGGCCGTCCCCCCGGCCGATCGAAGGTGAGCCACGGAGGATCGACGGTCGTGACGAACCAGGCCCAGCCCACCAGCGCGACCGCGTAGGCCGCGACGACCAGCATCGTGACCCGCGAAGCACGCCGGGGCATGCGTCTCGTCCTCTTTATTGAGTCAGAACAATTCCCGGATCGGCTCGGCGCCATCCTCGGAAGGCTCGTCGATGCCGAGCGTCATGCGGATCGTCGCCAGCCATTCCCCGGGCGTGACGGGGCGGTCAATCGGCTCGGCGGCGCGGGCGTCGCTGGCCCCGACGACGCGGCCCCCCTGGACGCCGCCGCCGGCCATCACGCCGCTCCAGACGCCCGGCCAGTGGTCGCGCCCCCCGCGCTCGTTGATCCGCGGGGTCCGGCCGAACTCGCCGACCGCCGCCACCAACGTCGTCGCCAGGAGCCCGCGCGCGTCGAGGTCGTCGATGAGCGCCGAGAACGCCCGGTCGAAGGTGGGGAGGACCTCGCTCCGGTAGTCGTCCATCGAGCTGAACGGGCGGTAGCCGTGGCAGTCCCAGGAGACCCGGCCGAAGACGGTGTCGTGCATGTTGACCGTCACCACCCGCGAACCGGCCTCCACAAGCCGCCGCGCCGCGAGACAGCTCCGGCCGAACCGGGTCTCGCCGTAGGCTTCGCGGAGCCGGGGCGGCTCGGCGGCGAGGGCGAGATCCGCGTCGGGGTCGAGGAAAGTCGGGCCGTGACGCTCGCCGAGGACGCCCGCCGACTGGCCCCGGGGCATCTGGACGCCGGTGTCGCCGATCGGGCCCGGCAGGACGGCGAAGCGCGGCGGGCCGTCCGGGCGGCCGGACCGCGAGGAGGCGACCGCGCCGAAGTGGGGATGCTCGCCGTCGCGGCTAAATCGGCCCGTCTGCATCAGTTGCAGGCCCGTCTCGTGGATGGGGGCCTGGTCGTGGTGGAGCGATCGGATCAACGCCAGCTTGTCCATCCGCGCCGCGACCCCCGGCAAGTGCTCGCAGACGCGGACGCCGGGCAAGCGCGTCGCGATCGAGCCGAAGGGTCCGCGGACGTCCTCGGCGGCGTCGGGCTTGGGGTCGAACGTCTCCAGTTGGCTCGGCCCCCCCACCAGCATGAGGAGGATGACGGAGCGGGGGCGCGCGGCCGCCGCC
>NZ_JBBCIR010000024.1:0-69082 GCF_037189885.1 Paludisphaera sp. | reverse complement strand
CCCCCTTCTCCCCTCGTGGGAGAAGGTGCCCCGGAGGGGCGGATGAGGGGGCGCGACCGAAGGCCGATGGACTTTCCCCCGCATCCGGCCTTCGGCCACCTTCTCCCACGAGGGGAGAAGGATATTCGTCATCGCCCCCGGTGCTTTCGGCGGAACGTCGCGACGCGAGGGACACATCCGCCGTCCCGCCGCTCGACCCCCCCGCCCCGACAGGATCACACCCCATGACGACACGCCGGAACCTCCCGCGCATCCTGATCGCCGCTGCGGCGCTCGTCGCGGTCGCGGCCGACGACCCGCCGGCCCGGCCGCTCTCCCCCGAGGAATCGCGGGCGACGATCCGCCTCTCCGACCCGGGGCTGACGATCGAGCTGGTCGCCGCCGAGCCCGACATCCAGAGCCCCGTGGCGGTCGCGTGGGACGAGGACGGGCGGCTCTACGTCGCGGAGATGCTCGACTACCCCCTCGGCCCCGGCTCGGGGAAGATCAAGCTGCTGGAGGACCGAGACGGCGACGGCCGCCACGAGCGCGTCACCGTCTTCGCCGACGGCCTGAACTTCCCCAACGGCGTCATGCCTTATGACGGCGGCGTCCTGGTCACGGCCGCCCCGGACATCCTCTTCCTCAAGGACACCGACGGCGACGGCAAGGCCGACGTCCGCCGCGTCGTCCTCACGGGCTTCGCCGAGGGGAACACCCAGCTCCGCGTCAACGGGCTGAACTGGGGCGCGGACAACTGGATCTACGGGGCCAACGGCCGCAGCGACGGCGTGATCCGCCGACCCGGCGAGCCCGACGACGCCGCCGTCCCGCTCCGCTTCCACGACTTCCGCTTCAAGCCCGACTCCGGCCCGATCGAGACCGTCTCCGGCTTCAGCCAGTTCGGCCTCCCCCGCGACGACTGGGGCCGCCGGTTCCCCACCTGGAACACCATCCCGATCCGCCACGCCGTCCTGGAGGAGCGGACGCTCGCGCGCAACCCGTTCCTCGCCGAGTCGGCCACCGTCGCGGCGATCATCGACCCCGCCGACGGCGGCCGGGTCTACCCGATCAGCCCCCCGCCGGTCACCTACAACCGCGAGTCCACCTTCTACTACAACGCCAGCAGCGGCGCGACCGTCTACCGCGGCGATCAACTCGGCCCCGAGTACCTGGGGGACGCCCTGTTCTGCGAGGCGCTGATGAACATCGTCCAGCGCCGGGTGCTGGAGCATCGCGGCCCCACGTTCCACGCCGGCCGCGCCCCGAACGAGGCCGAGCGCGAGTTCATCGCCGCCACCGACCCGTTCTTCCGCCCCGTCAACCTCGCCACCGGGCCCGACGGCGCGCTCTACGTCGTGGACATGTACCGCGAGGTCGTCGAGCACCCGGACTTCGTGCCCCCGGCGCTGCGCGAGGAGACCGACTTCCGGCGGTGGAACAACCGCGGCCGCCTCTGGCGGGTGTCGCGGGAAGGCGCGAAGCCCACGCCGGCGCCGAAGCTCGGCCGGGCCTCGACGGCCGACCTGATCGCCGAGCTGGAGCACCCCAACGGCTGGCGTCGCGACACGGCCCAGCGCCTGCTGGTGACGCGCCGCGACCTGGCCGCCGCTCCGGACCTGGAGACGATGGCCCGCGCGTCCGACTCGCCCCTGGGCCGCCTCCACGCCGCCTGGACGCTCGACGGCCTGGGCGCCCTGCAAGATCCGATCGTCGAGGCCCTCCTGGAAGACCCCGACGCCGACGTCCGCGAGGCCGCGGCCCGGCTCGCCGTCGGCCGCGCCGGGGTCCTGGAGGCCGTCGAGGCGCTGGCCGACGACGACGAGGCCCGCGTCCGCTTCCAGGCCGCCATCGCGCTCGGCGACCGCGACGAGCCCGAGGCCGTGGACGCCCTGGCGCGGATCGCGGCCCGGGACGCCGAGGACGAATGGTCGCGGCTGGCCGTCCTCAGCGGCCTCCGCGAGACGGCCCCGCCGTTCCTGGCGTCGCTCCTGGAGACCGATCCCGACTGGCTCGCCTCGCCGAGCCCCGGCCAGGCCCGCCTCCTCGCCTCCACGGCCGCGATCCTCGGCGCGAGGGCCCAGGACGACGAGCTGCGCGCCCTGGCCGCCCGCATCGCCCCCTCCGACGGCGAAGCGGGCGTCGGCGGCCGGGTCGCCCTGCTCCTGGGGCTCTCCGACGGCCTGGCCCGCGCCGGCCGCGCCCCGCGAGACCTGGCGAGGCGCGAGGGCTTCGAGGGGATCGCCGCGCTGCTGGACCGCGCCGGGACGACCGTCGACGCGGCCGAGGCGGGCCCCGACGACCGGGCCCGCGCGTTGACGCTGCTCTCGCGGTTCCGCCCGGACGACGCGGCGACGCGCATCCCCCCCCTGCTCTCCGCCGCCCAGCCCGACGCCGTGCGGGCGGCCGCCGCCCAGGCCGTCGCCGAGGTCCGGACCGTCGAGCTGGCCGATCGCGTCCTGGAATCGTGGGAATCGACGCCGACCGGCACCCGCCGCGCGGTGGTCTCGGCGCTGGTCCGCTCGGCGCCGCTCGCCGCCCGCCTCGTCGAGGCCCTGGAAGAGGACGCCGTCGCGCCGGCCGAGCTGACCCCGGCCGAGCGCGAGGCCCTGCGAACCTCGCCCGACGAGGACGTCGCGCGCCGGGCGTCGGCCCTGCTGGCCTCGCGGACCCCGCCGAATCGCGCGGAGGTCGTCGCGAAGTTCCAGCCGGCGCTCGGCCTGGTGGGCGACCCGGGGCGGGGCCGCGAGCTGTTCTCGCAGAACTGCCAGACCTGCCACGCCCACCGCGGCGAGGGCTTCAACGTCGGCCCGGACATCTCCGGCGTCGCCAGCCGCCCGCCGTCGGCCCTGCTGGTCGACGTGCTCGACCCCAACGCCGACGTCTCGCCCGACTACGTCGCCTTCAACGTCGTCACCGCCGACGGCCGGACGTTCTCCGGCCTGCTGGCCGAGGAGACCGCCGCCAGCCTGAAGCTCAAGGCGGCCGAGGGGGTCGAGCTGTCCGTCCTCCGCTCCGAGGTCGAGGCCGTCCGGAGCACCGGCCGGTCCCTCATGCCCGAGGGCTTCGAGGACGTCCTCGGCGAGCAAGGGCTGGCCGACCTCATCTCGTTCCTCAAGCAGCCCTGAGCGACCCTCCACGAACCCCGAACCGAAAGGTCCCCCGATGCTCCTCTCGATCCCCTGCCTGGCGCTGGCCGCGAGCCTGGCGCTCGCCCCCCCCGACACCTCGGGCGACTGGACGCCCCTGTTCAACGGCAAGGACCTAACCGGCTGGTACACCTTCCTGCAGGAGCACGGCAAGGACTCCGACCCGGACAAGATCATCACCATCGAGAACGGCGAGATCCACCTCTACAAGGGGTTCGCCGACGGCTCGAAGGTCGTGATGGGCTACATCGGCACGGAGAAAGAGTATGGCGACTACCACCTGCGGCTCCAGTACCGCTGGGGCGACGCCAAGTTCGAGCCCCGGTACGCCCTGAAGAAGGACGCGGGCCTGTACTACCACATCACCGGCCCCGACGCCGTCTGGCCGCGCTCGCTCCAGTACCAGATCGAGGAGACGAACGTCGGCGACATCATCACCCTGTTCGGCATGCGGGTCGACACCTGGATCGACCCGAAGACCCGCGACGCCCAGTCCCCCGACTACCCCACGTACCTCCCGGCCGACCGCGGCGGCGAGCCGCGCCTGCTGGGCAAGAAGGGGATCGAGTACCAGCACCGCCTCGCCGAGGTCGACGAGCGCGACGGCTGGAACGACGTCGAGATCATCGCCAAGGGGGACGAGATCACCCACCTGCTCAACGGCCGCGTCGTCAACCACGGCGTCAACGTCCGCTTCGACGACCCGGAGAATCCCGGCAACCCCGTCCCCTTGACGAAGGGCCGCATCGCCCTGGAGATCGAGGCCGCCGAGATGTGGTTCCGCAACGTCGAGATCCGGTCCCTGAAGTGACCGGCGAGGGCCGGCCCCCCGCCGGCCCGTTCGGCCCCCCGCGCGGCGACGTCCGGGCTCTCGGAGTCCGTCCCGCGCGGGATGGCCGTTACCTCACGGCTCCAGCTCGATCGGCCCGCCGGCCGGGTGCTCGACGCCGTTGATCACGACCTTCCCGACGCCCGGCGCGGGGGGGACGTGCAGGACGACCTTCGCGGGCTCGCGACGCCATCGCGGGGCGAACGACACGTCGAGCGTCTCGCCGTCGGCCGAGAGGCCGAACGTCAGGTCGACGGGCCCGAACTCGGTCGGCATGTTCTCGAATCGCGCGCGACGCTCCTTCGAAACCCACGCCAGGGGCGCGAGCCGGAGGAGGTGGAGCGACCCCGGCTCCAGCGCGTCGTCGATGACGGAGAGCCGCATGGCGTGGAACATCAACGCCCCGGTCGCGGGCAGGCCGAAGATACCGTGCCGGTGCTCGCAGCCGCTGAAGGTCTGTTGCGACACGCCCGCGGCCAGCAGGGCGTACATCCCTTCCAGGAACCGGGCGCGATCGCCGGACCGCCACGACGCCAGGATGTTGAAGCTGTAGCAGGGCTCGCAGCTCGAGATCTCGCGGATCAGGACGGGCCGCTGGTGCATGTCCCCGCGAGGGTCGTAAAGCTCGTGATTGGGGCCCTCGCGGAAGAACGCCAGGGCGTCCCTCATGAGCGGGTCGTCGGCGTCCAGGAGGCCGGCGTAGGCGAGGACGAGCGGGCCGGTGTCCAGGTAAAACGGGTGGGTCCGCAGGTCCGGCCCGGTGACCACCGAGGGGACCGCGAGCCGCGAGCGGCCGTCGCCGTCGGTCCAGGCGGGGGACCTGGCGGCGGCCTCGCGATACGCCGCCTGGAACGCCTCCTTGTACGCGGCCGCCTCGGCCGCGTACTCGTCGGCCGCGGGGTGATCGATCCGGCGCAGGAAGCGTACGGCGGTCTCCAGCCCCTTGTAGTTCCAGGCGTCGTTCCAGACTGCCTGGGCGGTGACCTCGGAGTCCGTCGCCACGGCGGGGGGGAGGATGCCCTTCGCGCCGTCGTGGTCCTCGCGGGCGCGGGCCTCTTTCAGGAAGGCGCAGGCCTTCACGATCGGCTCGGCCCAGCGCCCGGCGAACGCCGCGTCGTCGGTCAGCAGGGCGTGCAGGGCGGCGGAGTGGAGGACCGACCCGTGGTCGGTCAGCCAGTCGACCGAGCTGAGCTGCCTGGGGGCGCCGAAGTATCCCGGGTGGCGCTCGTAGGTCGCCCCGGGGGGCTTGGTCTCGCCCTGGTACGTCCGGAAGATCTCCAGATTCTCGGCCGTGAAATCGTGCCAGCCGAGCAGGTCCAGCAGCATATGCGAGGTCATGCACGCCGGGGTCGGCCACAGGGTGTCGTAGTTCCACGACCCGGTCAGCATGGCGCGGTCGCCGTTCTCCGGGTTGGTCTCGGAGGTGACGCGGGCCAGCTCGACCATGCGCCTCACGGCTCGGTTGACGTGCGGCTCGGGCGTGTCGACGACGGCGGCCGTCGCGGGCCTTCGCGACCAGAAGTCGTCGGCCTGCGCGAGCGCGGCATCGAAGCCGAGATCGGCCTCGGCGCGGACCTCGGCCGGGTCGCCGGGGATCATCGGCAGGAGCACGTCGACGCGGGCGCCCACGACCGCGGGCGTCGAGAGCTGGAGGAAATAGTCGCGGCTCCCGGGGGCGCGCTCGATCAGCATGGCCGAGCCGCTGGAGGTCATCGCCGTCAGGCGCACGCGGCCGTCGGGCTCGACGAGCCGGGCGTGGGACAGGTCGCCGATCGCGTAGGTGTCGCGTCTCAGCGGGCGGGGATACGTCGCCCGCCCCGGGTGGACCGTCAGGTTCTGCTGGTGCCACATGCTGCGCTGCATCTGCGCGGGGTCGCCCACGTGGACCATGATCGTGGCGGACGACGCCGCCTCGATCGGGTCGACGTGCTCGACGCGGAAACGAGCCCACAGGTAGATCGGCTCCGCGCCGGTGCGGATCGGGCCGCCGCCGGGCGTATGCGCGAAGGTCTCTTGTCGCACCACGACGCCGGTGTCGCCGAAGAGCGTCTTGATCGGGTGCCGCGTGTAGAGCAGCGGCGCGGCGTGATCGTCGTCCCAGCCCTGCATGCCCACCCCGCCGTCGGGCCGGCTGGCGAGCTGGTACGCGTGCTCGCGAGCGGGCGGGAGATTGCCGTCGGCCGAGGTCGTCACCGAGAGCTGCGCGCCCTGGCCGGCGAAGCGGTCGAGGTAGGACTTGATCGGCGCGCCGTTGATGCTCGGCAGCGGGTGCGGGTCCGCGATGATCGTCCCGTCGTACAGGAGATTGAAGCGGAACGGATGGCCCGGCAGCCCGACGGCCGTCCAGACGTTCCGCATCGGCGGGAACCAGTTCCTCGCGGCTTCGAAGTCCGGCTCGCCCGCCGTCGCCGCCGACGACGACAGACCGGCCGTCGCGGCCAGCGCGAGGGTTGCCTTCACGATTCGTCGCATCTTCGGTCCCTCCAGGATGATGGCGTCGGGCGGCACGTCCGCCGAGCCCCGGTCGGTCATGGTAGGGGGCCGGGCGCCGGCTCGCCACGAGCGGCCCCGATCCCGGGAAATTCACCAACCCCCCGCCCTCACCTGGCGGGAAGGTCCTCGGGCGGGACCGGGCCTTCCGGCGGCCCCCCGCGCCCGGCGGGGGACGCGAAGACCTCGACGCGGACGGGGGCCGGGCCGAAACGGACCTTCCCGTGGACGACCCGGGCGGGCGCGTCCAGCTGGAACGCCGCCGGCGCGCCGTCGACGCGGACCTCGCCGATCGGCCCCTCGCCCGCGGCGATCAAGACGGATCGTTCCGACCCCGGCGGCCCCTGGAGTTCCAGCGTCAGGGACTTCGCCCCGGGATCCCACCGCTCGGAAATCCGCTTGCCTCCCCAGAGATGACGCGGGGCGTCCTCGTGGACCCGCCTGAGGTGGAACAGCTTGAGCCCGCCCCCAGGGACCCGGCCGCCGGCGATGCCCCTTTCCAGCAGCTCATCCCCGCCCACCCGCCGGCACTTCCCCTCGTTCACGTCCAGGACCGCGTAAGTGCCGCCCGGCCGCAGCCCCAGGCGTTCCGGCGACCGGAACGTCAGCGTGGCCTCGACGGCCTCGGCGTTCATGTTCGCCAGGACGACCAGGTGGTCGCCCCAGGTCTCGTTGCGGTAGATCGTGGCGTATGAGCCGGGGGCGTCCGTACCGAACAGGTCGGCGGATTCGGCGAAGTAATACGGCCTCGATTCATGCATGCCGAATCCGTATTGCGCCAGGTTGTAGGCGCGAACGAACCTGATTTCATCCTTGTCGACCCCCGTCGCGTACGGGAATTTGTCCGGGTAAAATCGCCAGTCGATATACATGTACTGGCCGCCGCCGGTGAGGAGGTCGTAGTTGTAGGCGATCTCGGTGGCGTTGCGATCGGGCTCGGAGTCGCCGGGCCAGAGGCAGCCCTGGGCGTCCATGCCCCTGAGCGAGCCGTAGCGGGCCCAGTAGTCCTCCGGCGAGGAGAAGGTGTAGCCTTCCCCGTAGAGGTGGGCGTCGAAGTCGCAGATGACCGGCAGCACGGTGGCCCTGGCGCAGTGGTCGATCAGCACGGCGTGGGGGCGTCGGGCGAGCAGCGATCGCCGACGCCGCCAGCTCATCTCGTGCAGCTCGATCAGGCAGTCGTAGTCCTTCTCCGGGTGGCCGTGCTCGGCCTGGAGCTTGCAATTGGCGTAGGCGAGATTGTCGTCGATGTACATGCCGTCGACGTCGTAGCGGTCGAGCATCCGCTCGTTGCAGGCGACGCGGTAGTCGGCCAGGCCGTTCGGAGATGCGAGGCACGTCGCGAGCATGTCGCAATACGCGTCCATCGCGTCCGTGTATCGGCCGCCGTAATTGAATCCCTCCCACAGCGGCCACTCGCCCCGGTCTCGCGTCGCCTTGACGCCCGGGGCTCGCGCGTACATCAGGTCCGCGTTGACGGTCCAGATGAAGAGCATCCCCGCCTCGTGGACCGTCTTGATGACGCGATCCAGCTCGTCGGCCGGCGGGCGGGGCTCTCCGGGCGTCCCGAGCCGGTGCATCTGGAAGAGCGTGAAGCCCAGCCGCGCGACGTCGTGGATCTCGGCGTCGGTGGGGTACGGGTTCTTGGCGTCGCCGATCCAGGCGAACATCCGCAGGTCGGGGCGCCGGGGGTGGGGCGGGCGGTTGGGGACGACGCTCATGCCCACGCGGAACGTGAACGGCTCGCCGGCCTTGAGGCGGAAGCCGTCGGGCGAAGGCCATTCGTGGACGACGTGCTGGGCCAGCGCGACGGTCGCCTCGTCCCCTTCCCGCCTCTCGACCCGCGCGGCCGCCGTGTCGAGGCCTTCCGTCGCGCGGGTGGCCCCGCGATCGGTGAAGATCGCCAGCCCCGCCTTCGGGCCGAAGACTTGCAGGCACGACGTGAGGGTGGAGAATGTCGCCGACCCGCCGGCCTCGGGCAGCGCCCCCCAGGGGGAGTCCATGCCGTCGCTGTCCCTGGTCTTGTGGAGGTGGTGGCGGAAGGCCCCGGTCGCCTTCGCCTCGTGGCGGATCTCCGCGACGGCCGCGTCCCTCGTCGGGCGGAGCGTGAATTCGCTCACGACCACGCCGTCGTTGTAGAACGTGCTCGTCAGGCTGTAGGGGAGCGCGTCGCCGGCTAGGGAGGACGCCATCGCGCCGGTGGTGGTCAGGATGATCCGTCCCGCGTCGCGCGACGCCGCCGTCGTCTCACCCACGGCCCCCGGGGCGGCGGTGTCGTAGGGCCCCACGACCAGCCGGGCGGGCCCGTCGAGCCGGACCACGTCCCGGCCGTCCCGCGCGGCCCGGAGCCTCGCGACCATGCCCGTCGTCGGGTCCACGAGGTATTCGAACGTCGGCCCCGCGACGACGATCAGGCCGTCGCGCTCCGCGTAGGTCAGGTCCTCGGGCGGGAGGGGTTGTCGGAGCACCTCGGTAATCGGGCGGCTCCGCGGGCCGTCGGCCCCGTCGTCGGCCCTCGCCATGCCGACGAGCGTCGCCGCCATGACGAGGAGCATCGGGAGGCGTGTACATGTCATGGGAGATTTCCTCGATCGCCGGGGATGCCCTGGATTCGCGGCCGATTGTAACCCCCGGCGACCGCGGCGGAAATTTCCCCTCACCCCGCCCGCGCCTTGTAGGATGGTCCTCTTGCGGCCGTGACCATCAACCTATGAGGGGAGAAGACGCATGAGCGTGGAACGGACGGACGCGGGCGTGGCGCTTGAGGGCGGGGGCGGCGTGTCGCGGCGGGGCTTCACGGCCGCGACGCTGGCGGTGGGCTTCGCGGCGGCGGTACGCCCGGTCTCGGCGCAGACGATCACGACGGACACCGAGGGCCTGGACGCCGGCGCGGTCGAGATCGAGACGGCCGACGGCAAGATCCCCGCCTATCGCGCGATGCCGAAGGCCGCGGGCCCCTTCCCGGTGGTCCTGGTCGTCCAGGAGATCTTCGGCGTCCACGAGCACATCAAGGACGTCTGCCGACGCCTCGCCAAGCTCGGCTACTACGCGATCGCCCCGGAGCTGTTCTTCCGCCAGGGGGACGTCTCCCAGGAGACCGACTTCCGCCGGATCATCGGCAACGTCGTCTCCAAGGTCCCCGACGCGCAGGTGATGACCGACCTGGACTCGGCCGTGGCCTTCGCCAAGTCGGAGAAGGGGGACGACTCCAGGGTGGCGATCACCGGCTTCTGCTGGGGCGGGCGGATCGTCTGGCTGTACTCCGCGCACAGCCCGAGCCTCAAGGCGGGCGTCGCCTGGTACGGCCGGCTCGTGGGGGAGACGGACGACCTGCACCCGAAGAACCCCATCGACGTGGCGGCCCGGCTCCAGGCGCCCGTCCTGGGCCTCTACGGCGGGGCCGACACCGGCATCCCCGTCGCCACGATCGACCGGATGCGCGAGGCCGCCAAGGCGGGGACGACCGACTTCGAGATCCACGTCTACCCCGACGCCCCCCACGCCTTCCACGCCGACTATCGCCCCAGCTACCGCAAGATGGAGGCGGAGAACGGCTGGCGGCGGATGCTCGACTGGTTCGCCAGGAACGGCGTCGCGCCCAGGGCGTGAGCCCCCGGATTCCCAAACGGGGGCGTCGCGAGGCGTCCCCGGCCCCCGGCCGATCGCGCGCGGGGGGCGACGGCCGTCGCGCGTCGGATACCACGCTTCCCGTCTTGAGGGAAAGCGCGGAATTTCCGGGCTGGGGCGGATAATCCGCTTGAAATGGGGGTCGAGGCCTCGCTAGACTCCACCCGCCTCGAACGCCAACGCCCACGGAAGGGACGCGACAGACAGGACGGACCCGCCCCTTCCCCCCGGGTTTCCGGAAACCAACACGAGACCCCTCGGTCTCCGCCTCGAGCCACGGCCACCCCCCGGCCGGGCCCCGCCGAAATAGTGTCGCAACGCCTGCGAGCCCCCCGAGTCGCGCGTCGGATGGACGCGACCGCGGGGAGGGAACGGATTCAGCCAAGCTCCAACAACGGAAGGGACTCCGCCATGGACAACCGCCCCCTCATCGGCGTCAACATGGATCTCCGGGCTTCGGCCAAGGGCCGCGCGCCTCACAGCCTGACCCCCACGGGCTACTACGACATCCTCCTGACCGCCGGCGCCCTGCCGGTGATGCTCCCGCCGGTCACCCGCGAGAGCGACCTGCTGCCGATCCTGGACAAGCTCGACGGCGTCGTCCTGACCGGCGGGGACGACCTCGACCCGCGCAAGATGGGCCTGACCCCCCACCCGTCGGTCAACGTGATGCCCGAGCGCCGAGAGCTGTCCGACCGCCTGATCTGCAAGCTCGTGCAGCAGGAGAAGATCCCGACCCTGGGCATCGGCCTGGGCATGCAGGAGCTGAACGTGGTGGCCGGCGGCGGCCTCTTCGTCCACCTGCCGGAAGACCTGCCGAAGTGCATCCCCCACTTCGACCCCCACGGCGGCGCGCACCGCCACACGGTCGTCATGCGGCCCAGGACGCGGCTGGCGGAGATCTACGGCCCCGGCGACGTCCGCGTCAGCAGCTACCACCACATGGGCGTGCGCAAGCTCGCCACGCCGTTCCGCATCGCCGCCCTGGCCCCGGACGGCCTGATCGAGGCCTACGAGGGCAAGGACCCCAACTGGTGGGTCGTCGGCGTGCAGTGGCACCCGGAGAACGAGGGCCACATCTCGCTGGACATGCAGCTCATCGAGTCGTTCGTCGAGGCCGCCCGCGGCTTCCGCGCCTCCGTCGCCCCGACGACCGCCCGCGCCGCCGCCCCGGCCCTCGCCCGCGTCGGCTGAGCCCCGCCGCGCCGAGACGCGACATCCCAGCGACCCCCGCCTACCCGCGGGGGTCGCGTCGTTTCGAACGGCGCGGGGATTGCACCAGGCGGGAACTTCCCCGGGGTCGGGGCTTGGACGCCGCCCGTCCCGGCCCTAAGATCGGGGCTCGATGAATCCGACGCGGGATCGAGTCCCCAGCCCGGAGCCGACGCGGAGCCGCCCGACATGCCCCAAGACCCTCGGAAATGGACGCCGGCCGCGATCGTCGCGGTCGGGCTGCTGGCCGCGATCACGCCCCGGGGCGAGGCGCGGGCCCAGACCGCCGCCCCCGCTCCCGCCGCCGCCTCCGCGAGCATCCACGCCCTCGGCCGCCTGGAGCCCGAGACCGGGCTGATCACCATCGGCGCGCGGCCGGGGCAGCGGATCGACGAGATCCGCGTCGCGATCGGCGACGACGTCGAGGCCGGGCAGGTCCTCGCCATCCTCGAGGGCCGCGCCCAGGCGGAGGCCCAGCTCGCCCTCGCCGAACTCCAGAAGCGCCAGATGGAGTTCCAGCGCCAGGCGAAGGCCGAGGCCGCCGCCACGGTCGCCGACGCGCTGCGGAAGCTGCTCGACCGCGCCACGCCGCTCTACAAGGTCGGCGACGCCGCGGCGAGCCTC
This sequence comes from Paludisphaera sp., assembly GCF_037189885.1. Classification (NCBI taxonomy): domain Bacteria; kingdom Pseudomonadati; phylum Planctomycetota; class Planctomycetia; order Isosphaerales; family Isosphaeraceae; genus Paludisphaera; species Paludisphaera sp. The sequence continues at coordinate 57,175 of NZ_JBBCIR010000024.1, read as the reverse complement.
GCCCCGGGGACCGTCGACAAGGCGAGGCTGGAGGACGAGGGCAAGTACGTCGAGCTGCTCGCCAAGACCGCCGAGGCCGAGCTGAACCGCAAGCTCCTGGACGCCGGGTCGGGGCCGGACGCGAACGAGGCCGCCCCGGAGGGCTCCGAAAAGGGGACGACCGGCAACCCCGAGTTCCTGCTGCCGGACGCCCAGATCGCCCTGGCGAAGGCCGGCCTCGAACAGACCGAGGTGAAGGCCCCCCGCGCCGGCAAGGTCCTCGACGTCATGGCCCACGCCGGGGAGGTCGGCTCCGGCCAACTGCTGCTGCTGGGCGACGTGTCCCGCATGGTCGCCGTGGCCGAGGTCTTCCAGTCGGACGTCCCGCGCGTCCGGGTCGGCGACGCGGCGACGGTCAGGATCCTCGACCGGTCCGTCCCCGGCAAGGTGACGCGGATCGGCTCGGTCGTCGGGCGCAACCAGGCGGCGAGCATGGACCCCCGGGCCCTGAAGGACGTCCGCGTGGTGAAGGTCTGGGTGGCCCTGGACGACCCGGAATTCGCCGCGAGGCTCGTCAACATGGAAGCCGAGGTCGTCATCGCCCCGAGCGGGGGGGCCTGACGTGCTGGGGATGCGGAACCCTCCCCTGGCCTGGCGGAACGTGGCGCACGGCGGACGGCGGTCGATCGCGGCGATCTCCGGCGCGGCGTTCTCGCTGGTGATGGTCCTGCTCCAGCTTGGGTTCCTCCAGGCGGTGCGGATCACCGGGGCGAACAACTTCGAGGTGCTCGACTTCGACGTCCTGCTGACCTCCTCCCGCTTCGAGCAGTTCTACTCGCCGGGGTTCATGCCCCTGGAGCGGCTGCGGCAGGCGGAGGGGGTGGCGACGGTGGAATCGGCGGCCCCCCTGTACGCGGCGTTCGCCCTGTGGCGCTGCCCGCCCAACCCGCTCGACGACCCGCCGGACGACGACGGCCCCCGGCCGGGGGCGCTGGCCCGATGGTTGGCCGGGGCCGACGCCGCCCCCCGCCCGCTCCAGCGCCGGCAGCTCTACGTCATGGGGTTCGACCTGGACCGCCCCCCCTTCCTGCCGCCGATCCTGGACTCGATCGAGGCGAACAAGGCGCGGCTGCGCGTCCCGAACCGGATCCTCCTCAACGCCGAGTCCCACCCCGATTTCGGCTGGCAAGTCCGCGACCGATATCACGACTGGGAGCTGGAGGAGACGGCCGTGGAGGTCGTCGGCGGGTTCGAGATGTTGCGCGGGTTCGCGGCCGACTCGACCGTCCTCTGCTCGGCGGACGACTTCGTGCGGATCTGTGGCTACGGCTCGCGCGAGACGACCAACCTGGGGCTCCTGAAGGCGCGCCCCGGCACGGTCGACGAGACGGTCGCCGCGCTCCGCGCGGCCCTGCCGGACGACGTGCTGGTCTCCTCGCGGGAGGAGGTGCTGGCTCGCGAGGTCGACCACTGGGTCAACCAGACGTCGACGGGGAAGCTGTTCGCGGTCGGCGTGCTGGTGGCGATGATGGTGGCGGCGGTGGTGGTCTACCAGGTCCTCTCCAACGACGTCCGCGAGCACCTGCCGGAATACGCGACGCTCCGCGCGATGGGCTACTCGACCCTCCGGCTGGCGGGGATCCTCGTTTTCCAGGCGCTGCTCTACATGCTGATCTCGTTCGTGGTCGCCGTGGCGATCTCGGCGGCCGTCTACCAGGCGACCGAGACCCTCGCGGGCATCCCGATGGTGATGACGCGGGGCAACCTGGCCCTGACCTTCGCGCTGGCCATCGTCGTCGGCGCGGTCACCGGCGGCCTGACGGTCAACCGGCTCCGATTGGCCGCCCCGGCGGATCTGTTCTGAATCGACGGCCCCGACGGACGGACCCATTCGCATGAGACTCGGCGGCAAGATCCCCCTGGCCTGGAAGAACCTCACGGAGCACAAGCTCCGGCTCGTGGCGTCGGTGGCCGGCATCGCGTTCGCCACGACGCTGATGTTCATGGAGAACGGCTTCCGCAAGTCGATCCTCGACAGCATGGTCAACATCATCGAGCGGATCGACGGCCAGGTGGTCCTGGTCAGCCGGACCCTCTACACCCTCTCGGTGCCCTTCTCGTTCCCGATGGAGCGGGTGGTCCAGGCGCGTGGGGTGGAGGGGGTGGCGTGGTCCGGCCCGATGTACACCGTCACGCGGTCGTCGTACTGGCGGAACCCGGAGACGGGGGACGAGGAGCGGATCTGCGTCGTCGGCTACGCCCCCGAGGACGACCTGCTGGACGTGCCGGAGCTGAAGGCGGGCCGCCACCTGTGGTCCCGACCGAACACCGCCATGGCCGACGACCGCTCGCGCGTCGAGCGGTTCGGCGCCTTCGAGCCGGGGCAGGTCTCCGAGCTGGCGGGGAAGCGATTCGAGGTCGTCGGGACGTTCTCGCTGGGGATCAACGTCCAGACCAACGGCAACCTCGTGGTCAGCGACCGGAACATGATGTCCGCGTTCCCGGAGCTGGACGGGCCCTCGCTGATGGACCGCAAGGCCCACGTGGGCGTGATCCGCACGGAGCCCGGCGCCGACCCCCGCCGCGTCCGCGACGCGCTGGCCGAGGCGCTGCCGCCGGACGTCCGCGCGCTGACGCTCGACGAGTTCATCGCCCGCGAGCGCGACTTCTGGGACAAGGTCGCCCCCATCGGCACCGTCTTCTACATCGGCGTGGTGATGGGGATGATCGTCGGCTCGGTGATCTGCTATCAGGTGTTGTATTCGGACATCAGCGACCGATTGCCCCAGTTCGCCACCCTCAAGGCGATGGGCCACTCCAACCTCGCCCTGTACCGCGTGGTGCTCGGGCAGGCGCTCTACCTGGCGCTGATAGGGTACGCCGCCGGGCTGATCGTCAGCCACTTCCTGTTCCAGTGGGTCCACCGCATGACCGGCCTGCCGATGGACGTGGCGCGGAACAACCCCTACGCCATCCTGCTGCTGACGGTGCTGATGTGCCTGGGGGCCGGCGCCTACGCGGCGCGCCGGCTCATCTCGGCCGACCCGGCGCAGCTCTTCGCATGATCGACCGACCGACCGACCGGGATCAAGGGGTTTCGGCATGAGTAGTGGGACGCTCTCGACCTCGCTGGACCGGGCGGTGAACCGGCCCGCCAGCACCGACGTCGTCATCCGGGCCGTGGCGGTCAACTACGCCTACGGCGAGGGGGACACGCGGACGCAGGTCCTGTTCGACAACCACCTGGAGATCAGCCGGGGCGAGGTCGTCATCATGACCGGGCCGTCCGGCTCCGGGAAGTCGACGCTGCTGACGCTCATCGGCGCCCTGCGGTCGATGCAGGAGGGATACCTGGAGGTGCTGGGCCGCAACCTCTCCCGGGCCGACGAGCCCGCGCGGGTGGAGATCCGCAAGGAGATCGGCTTCATCTTCCAGCAGCACAACCTGTTCACCTCGCTCTCCGCGCTGGAGAACGTCCGGATGGCCACGGCGCTGCGGCCGGCGTCGGTCGAGGAGATGAACCGGCGCGCCGTCGCCATGCTGACGAGGCTCGGCCTGGCCGACCGGATCGGCCACCGGCCGTCGGAGCTGTCCGGCGGGCAGAAGCAGCGCGTGGCGATCGCGCGGGCGCTGGTCAACTCGCCGTCGCTGGTCCTGGCCGACGAGCCGACGGCGTCGCTCGACGCCGCGTCCAGCCAGGTGGTCCTGGACCTGCTCCGCGAGCTGGCCGACGGGCCGACTCGGACGACGATCCTGCTGGTCACGCACGACCAGCGGGTGATCGACAAGGCCGACCGCATCGTGAACATGGTCGGCGGCCGGATCGTGACCAACTCGCTGACGAGGGTCGCCGTGCGGATCGTCCGGGCGCTCTCGGCCGTCGAGGCCCTGTCCGGCATGGGGGAGGCGACCCTCTCCCGGCTGGCGAACTCCATGACCGTGGAGCACCACCGCCCCGGCGGGACGATCGTCCGCCAGGGCGACGAGGGAGACCGGTTCTACGTCGTCGGCTCCGGCGTGGCCGACGCCTACCGGGACGGCCAGTTCTCGGAGGAGAAGCTCTTCGGCGAGGGCTTCGGCATGATCTCGTCCTACTTCAAGTCGCCGATCCCGGAGACCGTCACGGCCCGGACCGAGATGGAGCTGTACGTCCTGGCGAAGGACGACTTCATGCGGGCCCTGGCCGCCGACCAGTCGTTCGAGGGCCGCATCCGCGCCCTGCTGGCCGGCTCCGCCGCCGGCGCCGGCGCCCAGGCCGCCGAGGCCCCCTGACCCCGTCACTCGTCGAGGATTCGAAGATGAATCGAACGCTGCCCCTGCTCGCCTCGCTGCTGCTCGCCTCGCCGGGACTCGCCGCCGAGGTCCCGGTGGGCGTCGCCAGGATCGACGTCACGCCGACGCATCCCGTGGTCCTCACCGGCTACGGGCATCGCGTCGGCGAGTTCGAGGGGATCGACGCGCCGATCTGGGCGCGGGCGATGGCGATCGGCGACGACCCGGCCGTGGTGGTCGCCGTCGACAACTGCGGCGTCCCCGCGCCGGTCGTCGCGGAGGTCCGCCGCCGCGTCGCCGAGTCGAAGGCGTTCGACCCCGCCCGCCTGGCGGTCGCCTCCACCCACACCCACAGCGCCCCGCAACTGGCGGGCTACGCCCCCCTGATCTGGGACGGCCGCGCCACGCCCGAGCAGGTCGAGCACATCGCGCGATACACGGAATGGCTGACCGGCAAGATCGTGGAGGTCGCCACGGCCGCCGTCCGCGACCGGAAGCCGGCCGAGCTGTCCTGGGGCCAGGGCCGGGCGACGTTCGGCGGCAACCGCCGGCTGATGATCGACGGCGTCTGGCGCGGCTTCGCCTTCGCCGAGAAGGCGCCGGTCGACCACTCCATGCCCGCCATCTTCGCCCGCCGCGGCGGCGAGCTGGTCGGCGTGTGGGCGAACTACGCCTGCCACTGCACCAGCGCCGGGGCCGACAACCGCGTCGGCGGCGACTGGGCGGGCTTCGCCGCCGAGGAGATCGAGCGCGACGCGCCGGGCGCGACGGCCGTGATCACCATCGGCTGCGGCGCCGACGTCGGCCCCCAGCCGACCGGCAACATCGGCCTCTCGCGCCGCCACGGCCGCGCCCTGGCCGACGCCGTCGCGGCGCTCGCCAAGGCGCCCGGCGTCCCCCTCGCCGCCGGGCCCGAGGTCGTCGAGGTCTCGATCGAGCTGCCGCTGGAGGCCGCCCCCGGCCGCGAGCACTGGGAGAACGAGGCCAAGCGCGAGGGCTTCGAGGGCCGCCACGCCCGACGCATGCTCGCCCAGCTCGACCGCGACGGCAAGCTGCCGGAATCCGTCCCGTACCCGATCGCCGGCTGGCGGTTCGGCGACGCCCTGGCGATCGTCTTCCTCCCCGGCGAGGTGACCGTCGACTACGCCGTCCGCCTCAAGAGCGAGATGGACTGGACCCGCCTCTGGATCAACGCCTGGTCGAACGACGTCCCCGGCTACATCCCCAGCAAGCGGGTGCTCGCCGAGGGGGGCTACGAGGCCGACTTCTCGCAGATCTATTACGACCACCCCACGCGCTACGCCCCGGCCGTCGAGGACGTGCTGGTCTCCGCCGTCGAGTCGCTCCTCGGCGACGCCTTCCGCAAGACCGCCGACACGCCCGCGCCCGACTTCTTCGCCGTCCCCGAGGAATTGCTCCCGTCGATGCGCCAGTGAGGCCGGCGGGAGGAGGCCGCTCCATGGACCCGAGCACGGCCGCCGAGGCGGAACCTCCTCCCCCCGAGCCCTCGGGGCGCACGCCGTTGCGCGAGATCGCCTGGCTGTTCCTCCGGCTGGGCGCCACGTCCTTCGGGGGGCCGGCGGCGCACGTCGGCATGATGGAGCGGGAGGTGGTCCAGAGGCGCGGCTGGCTGACCCGCGAGCAGTTCCTCGACATGATGAGCGCGGCGAACCTCATCCCTGGGCCGAACTCGACCGAGATGGCGATCCACATCGGTTGGGCGCGAGCCCGGTGGGCGGGGCTCGTCGTCGCCGGCGCGTGCTTCATCGCCCCGGCCGCGCTGATCACGCTCGCCGTCGCCTGGGCGTACGTCCGCTACGGGACGCTCCCGGCGGCGACGGGGATGCTGTACGGCGTCAAGCCGGTCGTCATCGCCATCGTGGCCCAGGCGGTCTGGCGATTGGGACGATCCGCGCTGAGGACGCGGGCCATGGCGGCGGTCGCCGCCGCGACGGCCGCCCTGGGCGCCGTCGGGGCGAACGAGCTGGCCCTCCTTCTCGGCGCGGGCGCGGTCATGGCCCTCCCGGCGTGGCTTCGGGAGCGGAAGGGCTCGGGCATGTCCCCTTCCCCGCCGATGCTCTTGATCCCGCCGGTCGGCCTCGCGGCGGCGCCGCAGTTCGGGCTGACGCCCCTGTTCCTGTTCTTCCTGAAGGTGGGATCGGTCCTGTACGGCAGCGGCTACGTCCTCATCGCCTTCCTCCGTTCCGACCTGGTGGAGCAACGGGGGTGGCTGACCGACCAGCAGCTCCTCGACGCGGTGGCGCTCGGCCAGGCGACGCCGGGGCCGGTCTTCACGACCGCGACCTTCATCGGCTACCTGCTCGGCGGGGTGGAGGGGGCCAGTCTCGCGACGCTGGGGATCTTCCTCCCCGCGTTCGTCTTCGTCGCGGCGAGCGGCCCGCTCATCCCGCGCCTGCGGAAATCGCGGGTCGCCGGGGCGTTCCTGGACGGCGTGAACGCCGCCTCGCTGGCGATCATGTTCGTCGTGGCCTGCGAACTCGGCCGGTCCGCCGTCGTGGACCCGATCACGGCGTGCCTCGCCCTGGCGAGCGGGGTGATGCTCATCCGGTCCCCGATCAACTCGGCCTGGCTGATCCTCGCCGGGGCGCTCGTCGGGATCGCGGCCACGCCCGCCGGGCCTCGCTGACCGCCCCGCCGGGCCGCGTCGACGGGCGTCGCCCGCCGCTCACGACACCCCCACCGCCTCGCGGGCCTCGCGGAGCATCTCGCGGGCCTCGCGGCGGGTGGACTCGGCGGCGGAGTCGCCGCGGAGCATGGCGGCCAGCTCGGCGACGCGCTCGGACTCGGCCAGCGGGGCGATCGTCGTCCGGGTCCGCCCGCGCTCCACGCGCTTGCGGATCACCCACTGCTTGCTGGCGTAGCTCGCCATCTGCGGCAGGTGGGTGACGCAGACCACCTGATGATGCTTCGCCAGCTCGGCCAGCGTCTTCCCCAGGGCCGAGCCCAGCCGGCCGCCGACGCCCGTGTCGATCTCGTCGAAAACCAGCGTCGGCACGCTGTCGACGGCCGCAAGCACGGCCTTGGCCGCCAGGGTCACGCGAGACAATTCGCCGCCGGAGGCGATCTTGCGCAGCGGCTGGGGGACCTCGCCGGGGTTCGCCAGGAAGATCATCTCCACGCGATCGGCCCCGGAGTCCGGCGGCGAGGGGGCGGTCGGGTCGTCCCCCAGGTCGCGGGACTCGACCTCCACGGTCAGCCGGGCGCGCTCCATCCCCAGGCACTTCAGCCGCGCCTGGATCGCCTTGCCGAAATCCTTGGCCGTCTTGCGCCGGCCGTCGGTGAGGACGGCGGCGGCCCGCCTGACCTCGGCCCACGCCTCGGACAGCGGCCCGTCGAACGCCTTCAGGTCGGTCTCGTCGCGCTCGATGGCGGCGAGCCTGGCCCCGGTCTCCGCCTTCAACGCCGCCAGCTCGTCGGGGGGGCGATGGAACCGCGTGGAGAGCTTGCGATAGAGGGCCAGGCGGGATTCGACGTCCTCCAGCCGCGCCGGGTCGTCGTCCCAGTCCTGGCCGAGGTCGCGCAGGGTGTAGGCGATCTCGCGCGTCTCGTCGGCGAGCCGTTCCAGCGTCGCCGCGGCGTCGGCCAGCTCGGGGACGTCCCTCGCCAGCGGCTCCAGCGTGCGCGCGACGCGGCAGAGGATCTCCTGGGCGGAGCGATCGGCCTCGTAGAGCAGGCGGTGGCCGTCCACGGCCGCGGTCCGCAGCGCCTCGGCGTTGGCCAGGACGTGCGACTCCCGCACCAGCTCGTCGTGCTCGCCCGGCCTGGGGTCGGCCTCGGCCAGCTCCCCGAACTCGAACTCCAGCAGCGCCTTCTCGCGGCGGCGGGCCTCCGCGCCGTCGATGAGCGCCTGCCGGGCGCGACGCAGCTCGGCGTGGCGGTCGCGGGCCTCGATGAACGACCGGTGCGGCTCCTCCAGCCCGCCGAACGCGTCCAGCAAGGAGCGCTGGCGGTCGGGGTCGATCAGCGCGCGGTTCTCGTACTGGCCGTGGACGTCGACGAGCCGCTCGGCCAGCTTCTGGAGCGTGGCGATCGTCACCGGCATCCCGTTGACCCGCGCGGCGCTCCGCCCCTGGGCCGAGACGCGACGGTTGATGATCAGCGCGTCGTCGTCCAGGGCGTTCCCCAGGATCGACTCCAGCTCGGCCCGCAGCGAGGGGCTCTGGATCTCGAAGACGGCCCCGGCGCGCGCCTCGGGCTTGCCGGCGCGGACCATGTCGGCCGACGCCTTGCCCCCGAGGACCAGCCCCAGCGCCGCGAGCAGCAGGCTCTTGCCCGCCCCCGTCTCGCCGCTCCAGACGCAGAAGCCGTCCTCGAGCTCGATCTGGACGTCCTCGATCGTCGCCAGGTTCCGAACCGACAGTTCACGAAGCACGTTCCGGGCCTCCGAGCCCCCCTCCCGTCGCGGGGAAAGGTTGAAACCCACCCGAGCCGACCGCCCTTCATTGTGCCATCCGTCGCCTTCCTGTCCAGGCGTTCCCGGTGAAATTCCGGCCACGGGTCGACGGATGATCCGAGATTGGGTCGCGATCACCGCCATCATCCAGGCGACGAGGCGCGCTTGCAATCGTCGGATGGCAAAATCGTCATCACCGTCCGATCCGACGCGTCTCGTCACGATCGCGGCGGGGTCCCCCGGCGCGGCATGATAAGTGCCAAGGCGAAACTCGTGATCCCGGCCCGTCGCCGGCCCCCCCGATGCGAGGACGCACCGATGCCCGTCGAACCGTTCCGAGGCAGCGACCACCCGACCCTCGGCGTGGAGCTGGAGATGCAGATCATCGACGCGACGTCGCTCGACCTATCCCCGGTCGGCGACGACATCCTCGCGGCGGTCCCGCCGGAGCTGGAGGAGTCGGTCAAGCCCGAGCTTTACCAGTGCTGCGTGGAGATCAACACGGGCATCTGCCGCGACGTCGACGAGGTCGGCCGCGACCTCCAGGCGAAGCTCGAGCTCGTCGACGGGCTGGCCCGGCGGTCCGGGGCGCGGGTCGCCTGGGGCGGGGCGCACCCGTTCGCGCAGTGGCTCGACCAGGAGATCTCCGTCAGCCCGCGCTACCTGAAGCTGATCGAGGACAACCAGGACACCATCCGGCGGCAGTTGACGTTCGGGCTCCACGTCCACGTCGGCGTCCCCGACGGCGACGCCGCGGCGCGGGTCGCCACGCGGGTCTCCCACTACCTGCCGACCCTCCTGGCCCTCTCCGCGAACAGCCCGTTCTGGTGCGGCCGGGACACCGGGCTGCGGTCGTATCGGCTGGAGGTGATGGGGACCTCCCCCACCGGCGGGCAGCCGCCGTTCCTCAAGGACTGGGCGTCGTTCGTCCGCCTGGCCGAGCGGCTCATGGCCGTGGGGTCCATCCAGACGACCAAGGAACTCTGGTGGGACGTCCGCCCCAGCGACCGCCACGGCACGGTGGAGGTCCGCATCTGCGACATGCCCACCGACCTCGATTCCGTCCTGGGCCTCACCGCGCTGATCCAGTGCCTCATCCACCGCATGGTCCGCGACGTCGACATCCAGCCGATGGAGCTGTCCGAGTTCGGCCGGCTGATGATCCGCCAGAACCGCTGGCGCGCCGCCCGGCACGGGCTGGACGCCGTTCTGGTCGACCCGGAGACCGGCATGAACGAGGTCGCCCGCGACGCCGTCGCGCGCATGGCCGACGAGCTGGCGCCGACGGCCGAGGCCCTGGGCTGCTCGCGATGGCTCGACCGGGCCCGCGAGATGGCCCGCCGGCCCGACGGCGCGACGCTCCAGCGCGAGATCTTCGAACGGACCGGCTACCTCTCCGACGTGGCCCGCTTCCTGGCCGGCGAGGAGATCACGGCTTCGTGATCTTCAGGTTGCGCGCGTGGAAGTCGATCGCCTCCCGGACGTGCTCGTCCCAGTAGGCCCAATCGTGCCCGCCGGGGAACTCCTGGTACTCGTGCGGGACGTGACGGTCTTCCAGGAACTCGTGGAACTCGCGGTTCTGGTCCAGCAGGAAGTCCTCGGTCCCGCAGTCGATCCGCATGGCCGGGATCCGGCCGTGGTCGATCCGCTCGACGATCCCGAACGGATCCTCGGGGCCCCCCTTCGGCTCGGGGCCGAAGATCCGGCCGAACTCCGGGCTCCGCTCCTTCGCCTTGGCGGGGTCGATCCGGGCGAACCCCAGGGCCCCGGAGTGGGAGTTGATCGAGCAGAACATCTCGTGATGCTTCAGCCCCAGCTTCACCGCGCCGTAGCCCCCCATCGAGAGCCCGCCGATGGCGCGGCCCTCGCGCTCGGCGCGGACGGGGAAGGTGCGGTCGACCAGCCCGACGACGTCCTTGATGATGTCGTCCTCGTGCGCGGGGCCCTCGACGGCGTTGGTGTACCAGCCCCGGCCGCCGTCGGGCATGACGACGACCAGCGGGAGATCCTGGACGTAGCGCTCGATGCTGGTGCGACGCGCCCAGATGGTGTGGTCGTCGGACAGCCCGTGCAGCAGGTAGAACGTCGACCACGGGCGGGCCTTCGCCGGGTCGTCCGGGAAGATGACGTTGAAGGCGGACGCCTTCCGCAACGAGCGGCTGAAGTACTGGATCGTGGCGAAGGCCATCGCGGCTCCTCGACGTCGGTGATCGGTGGGGAAGATCACGGCCCGGATGCGAGCCGGGCTCTACAGGGTTCCGCAAAACAAGACGATATCCCTTCTCCCCTCGTGGGAGAAGGTGGCCGAAGGCCGGATGAGGGGCGCGCGATCGGCGTCGCTTCGCGGGGCGGGCGGCAGCCTGATCCCGTAGGCTGGGTCTCGACCCAGCCTACGGGGACTGGTAGGGGCGCCCCTTGTGGGCACCCGGGTCGGCCACGCGCCCTCAGTCCCGACGCCCCGACGGCCGCCAGGCGGGGCGTCGGGAGTGGGCCCGCCAGAGTTCCCAGGCCTTGAGGAAGGCCCCGGCGACGCGCCCGGATCGTTCGGCGTCGGCGGCGGCCTCGACGGGGAGGAACAGGACGTTCTCCTCGCGACGGGCGGGGACGCGCTCGACGAGCACGGCGCGGAGCAGCCAGACGGCGGCCTCCTCGTCCTCCGTCTCGACGCCGATCCAGCCGGCGTGGCGTCGGGGCGAGGTCGGCAGGCCGACGGCGCGGAAGGCGGCCTCGATGGCGGCCTCGGCCTCGGCGTACCGGGCGGGGTCGGCGGCGGCCTCTGCGGCGGTCGCGGGCTCCCACGCCTCGTGCTCGGCCATCCTCTGCTGAGAGTCGGTCAGGTGGCCGTCCCAGTAGTGCAGCGACTTGGCCAGCGCGACGACCAGGTTCTTGATCTCCTTCTCCGGCCGGAAATTCGGCCCGACCGGGAGCTGGAGCGTCCGTCCGCGGCGCCGGGCCGAGACGTTCTCGGCCGTGACGGCGAACTGGAGCCAGGTCGCCTCATCCTCCGCGGCGCAGGGGACGCCGATCCACCCCGGCGCGTAGCCCGGCAGGGTGCCGACGCCCGTCGCCAGGCCGAGCGCGCGGTCGACCTCCGCCAGGATCCGGGCCTGGCCGTCGGGGTCGGCCGCCACCTCCTCGGCCGACGGCGGCTCCAGCAGCGTGCCGCGGTGCGGCGGCCCGCCGGCCAGGGCCAGGTCGCAGAAGGTCGTCCAGATCTCGCCCCACGCCACCCGCCCGTACTCGTCGTACTTCAGCGAGGCCGAGCCCATCGAGGTCGGCGGCACCTCGCCGTAGCAATGCTGGTAGCGCGGCGGCAGGAACTCGTTGAGCCGGTCGTCGAGCGCCTTCAGCTCGGCGTCCATGTCGCGCGAGGGGGTCGGTGGCATGGCGTTCCGTCCTCGGTTCGGGTCAGGGGCGCTCCGGTTCGACGGCGACCGTCGGGGCCGCCTTCGTCGCGCCGTGGTCTCGGGTCAACTGCTCGACGAGCCCGGCGAAGTCCGGCGGCGGCGGCGCGTCGACCCTCACCGTCTCGCCCGTGATGGGGTGCTCGAAGCCCAGCGTCGCGGCGTGCAGCGCCTGGCGCGGGAACCGGATCGGGAACTTCGGCCGCTTGCGACGCCCGTAGATCGGGTCGCCGACGACCGTGTGGTCGAGCGCCGCCATGTGGATGCGGATCTGGTGCGTCCGGCCCGTCTCCAGCCGGATCCCCACCAGGCTGGCGACCGTGCCGTAGCTCTCGATCACGCGGAAATGGGTCGTCGCCGATTGGCCCCGGCCGGGGACCCGCGAGACCCCACGGCGGTTGTCCCCCGCGTGGTCCACCAGCGGCAGGTCGATGCGCCCCTCGATCGTCAGGAAGACCCCCTCCACCACCGCCAGGTACTCGCGGTCCACGGCGCGGGCGCGGAAGAGATCCTGGAAGGGCCGCATGGCCTTCGGGTTCGTCACCAGCAGCACCACGCCCGACGTGTGCTGGTCGATCCGGTGGACGATCCCGACGTAGGGCTTCTTCACCCCCCGCTTGTGGATCTGATACCGCCCCGCCCGCTCCAGCAGGGTGTCTCGCTCGCGGGCGGGGGTCGGCTGGACGAGGAGGCCGGCCGGCTTGTCCACGATCATCACGTCGCGGTCCTCGTACAGCACGTTCACCCGGCGCTCGACCTTGCCGGGCCGCGGCCGGTTGGGGTCGAACGTCACCGCGGCGTCGGGCTCGACCTCGAAGCCGGGATCGAGCTGGCGCACCCCCTCCACGTCGACCTGGCCGCGCTCGACGGCCTCGCGCGCGACACGTCGGGAGAGTTGGAAGCGCTCGGAGACGAGCTTGTCGAGGCGTTCGGGCATGAGCGGCGGACCTTCGTCGTGCGGTCGGGGCGTGGGCGGCGTCGGGGCGACCCTACATTATAGCGAGGCTCCCACCGGCCGACGCCCCCGACCTCCTGGCGACCTCGGCGGACATCGCGGGGAAAATCCGGATTCCTGAAATCCGGCCGGCCCCGCCGCGGACCATGAGGGTGTTTGATGACGGCGCTCTTTGACAACCTGGAAGCAGTCGGGCACCGAAGCCAACGCCGCCGCGCGAAATGAGGAGCGGTTGATGCCGTCCCCTCTCCCACCGGGCTGACGACGCGACGCTTTCTCGTCGACGGCTCCACGGGCGCGTTCCCCCCTTCTCCCCTCGTGGGAGAAGGTGCCCCGGGGGGGCGGATGAGGGGGCGCGCGACCGGTGGCTTGCGGATTCCCCCTCATCCGGCCTTCGGCCACCTTCTCCCACGAGGGGAGAAGGGACGCTCGGCGACGGCGAGCGGTGGGCCCGGATGCCATCCCAATAGCGTCGGCTCGTCAGCCCGGCGGGAGAGTCGACGCGCGCTCTTACGCTCCTTGAGCGTGGAGCTGCCGGCCTCGCCCGAAGATGAGCAGTCGCGAACGGCGACATCCGACGGCCCCCCGTCGGACGCGGGTTTCACGCTCGTCGAGCGAAAAACCACTTCGAAAACGACGAACGAAGCCAAGCCGTCGCCGGCGTAAATGCCTTGTCCACCAGCGACTTAGCCGCGCGGTGGCGGAAACCGCGGCGCGCGAACGAAGCCAACTCGCGGCGGCCCGCGCCGACGGAACGCCCGGAGGAACAGGCGCGGTCGGCGCGAGCGTCGCGGGCGGGGCGCACGGCGCGACGGGCGCGACGCGAACCGCGCGACCTCGAAGGGCGCGATTCGCGAGGATGCCGGGGCGGCGGCCGGACGATGTTCAGACCATCGAGAGGTTCGCGCGCCCCGGGCCCGCCGGCGGGGGCCCCGCGACCCGGTCCGTCCGTCATTACCGCGATCCGCGACAGGGAGGTGCACGGTGTTCTCATGGGATTCACTCCGGGCGCGTCGGGCCCGCAAGCCCCGCCGCCGGGTCGGGCCGGTTGCGCCCGAGCGGCTTGAAGGCCGCGCGCTGATGGCGTACACGTCTCTGGGCTTCTCGCTGGCCGACCTGGCCGTCTCGGGCGTGGCCTCGCCCGTCGCGCAGTGGGGCGGGACCGTCACCGTCGACGTGACGCTCCAGAACCTCGGGGCCAGCACGATCGTCGAGCCGACCTCCCTCGTCCCGCCGCTGCAGGTCGGCGTCGGCCCGGACGGGACCGTCAGCCCGCCGTACTACACCCCCAGCCAGGCCGACGCGGCCGGGGCGACCATCGGCGTCTTCCTCGTCCCCCGCGGCCGGGGGCCGGCCTCCGGCTTCAAGCTCGGGACCATCGAGGCCCCGGCGCTCGGGCAGAACAACATCGAGCAGTTCCGCGCCACGCTGGCGCTCCCCGATCGCCCCGCCGGCTTCCCGGGCCGCGGCCCCTACACGATTCGGCTGGTCGCCAACGACGACCGGACCGTGCTGGAGTCGAACTACCGGAACAACGTCAGTCCGGCGATCCCCATCCAGATCACGGCCGCCCCGGCGACCCCGACCCTGCGCGTCGTCTCGTTCGACCTCCCCGAGCGCGGCCTCATCCCCGGCGACGTGATCGCGCCGCGGATCCAGGTCGCCAACATCGGCAACGCCTCGCTGACCTCGGACGTCGAGGTGGCCGTCGTGGCGTCGACCACGCCCGACTTCAACCTGGGCAGCTCGATCGTCTCGCTGTACACGATCCCCGGCGGGATCGGCGGCGTGAACTCGACCCCGATGCCGAGGTCCGCCCGCCACTCCCTCGGCGTCCTCGACCCGCGCCACGCCATCGTCGCCCCCCGGAGCGACCTGGCGACGATCAACGGCGAGCTGGCCACGCTCCCCACCAGCCCGTCGACCTACTACCTCGGCGTCGTGGTCGACCCGTTCAACAAGCTGAACCTCCCCAACCAGCCGGCGAACCGCCTGGAGATGATCAAGATCGTCTCCGCGATCCCGGGCGAGACCCCGTCCGGCGTCGTCGGCGGGGCGGCGACCCTCCCCTTCCAGTTCCCGCCCGACGGCGTGCCGATCGGCGTGACCTACTGAGCCCACCGGCGGCGCGGGGCGAGGGCGCGGCTCCCTTGACCCCGCTCCGCCGGGGCCCCTAGAATCGACCCGCGTTCGCCCCCCCCGCCCCACGCCGAGCCGAGCCGATCCCTCAATGAGCCGTCGCTACGTCAATCAGCTTTCGAACGGGGACACGGTCGACGAGGCCTTCCTGGTATCGGACAAGCAGCTTAGGGCCAACCGCCAGGGGAACCTCTACCTCCACCTGGAGCTGCGCGACCGGACCGGCAGCGTCGGGGCGCGGCTCTGGAACGCCACCGAGGAACTCGCCCGCTCCTTCGAGCCGGGCGACTACCTCCTGGCGCGGGGCAAGACCCAGATCTTCCAGGGCTCGCTGCAGGTCATCCTGAGCCACATCGAGATCCTCGACCCCGCCCGCGTCGAGCCCGAGGACTTCCTCCCCCAGAGCACCCAGAACATCGGCAGGCTCTACAACCGGCTCCGCGACGTCCTGCTGGGGATGCAGGACCCGCACCTGCGGGCGCTCGTCGAGTGCTTCCTCATCGACGAGGAGTTCGTGGCGAAGTTCACCGCCGCGCCGGCGGGGATCAAGAACCACCACGCCTACCAGGGGGGCCTGCTTGAGCACGTCGTCTCGATGCTCAACGTGGCCGATCGCATCCTGGGCCTCTACCCGGACGTCGACCGCGACCTGCTCCTGACGGGCATCTTCCTGCACGACGTCGGCAAGGTCGCCGAGCTGTCCTACGACCGGGCCTTCGCCTACACCGACGAGGGCCAGCTCGTCGGCCACCTGGTCATGGGCGTGGAGATGCTCCGCGACAAGGTGGAGCGCACCGCCGACCTGACCGGCGAGCCCTTCCCCAACGAGCTGCTCCTGCGGCTGAAGCACATGATCGTCAGCCACCACGGCGCGCTGGAGTACGGCAGCCCCAAGCTGCCGATGACCCTGGAAGCCATCGCGCTGCACTACCTGGACAACCTCGACGCCAAGCTCCACGCCTTCGGCCGCGAGATCCGCGACGACCCCTCCCGCGAGTCCGCCTGGACCCCCTTCCAGCAGTCCATGGGCCGCCGCCTCTTCAAGGGCACCCCCCGCAACGCCCCGGAACCGGACGACGATTGAGCGGGCGCGGGCGACAGGGACGTTCGTCGCGAATCATCCGGTGATCGCGGATCCTGAAGCCGACGACGACGTCCCTTCTCCCCTCGCGGGAGAAGGTGGCCGATGGGCGGACCGGGGGGCGACCGGCGCGGCCTCCCGGCGAAGGTACTCCCCGTTGTGGCGCGGGCGTCCCGCCTGCACGCGCGAGCCTGGGCCGTGCGGCCGAGACGGCCGCACCACACAAAGCCCTTCCTTCGCCAACGCTACCCGGGCGCGGTCCCCCCTCCCCCGCCCCTCCGGGGCACCTTCTCCCACGAGGGGAGAAGGGATGATTGCCGTCGCCCGCCCCCGGGGTTTTCGACAGAGCGGCACGAGGGGAGAAGGGAGGATTCCCGGGCCCTTGCCGGCGAAGCCCAGTCGCGGTCAGGCTCGCGCCATGCGAACGCCCCTGGGCTGGAACGCCGGGATCGTCCGCGCGGCCAGGGCCGGGGCCGGCGCGGGGCGCAAGGGGCGCGGGCGGACCTCGCGGGCGACGACCATGCCGCGGCGGGGGGGCGGCGTGGCCGTGGGGTAGATCGGGGGGGCGGGGTTCGAGGTCGGCGCCCCGACGGCCTTCGCGGCGTCGACGATGCCGCCGGAACTCGTCACGCCCGCCAGCGCCGCGACGGGCTTCACGGTCGCCTTGACGTGCTCGACGATCCGCTCGGCCGACCAGTCCGGGTGCCGGGCCACGACCAGCGAGACCACGCCGGCGACGTGCGGGACGGCCATCGACGTGCCGGAGAGGGTCGCGTACCGCGACCTCGACGGGAACGTGCTGTACACGTCCACCCCCGGAGCGGCGACGTCCACGGTCCCGGCGCCGTAATTGGAGAAGCTCGCCAGCGCCCCCGAGCGGTCGACGGCCGCGACGACGAGGATGTTGGGCAGGTCGAAGCTCGCCGGGTAGACCGGGCGGAGGTCGCCGTTCACCCCCTGGTTCCCGGCGGAGACCACCACGACCGCCCCCCTCGACCCGGCGTGGGCGATGGCGTCGTACAGATCCTGGCTGTAGACGTCCAGGGCCCAGCTCACGCTGATGACGCGGGCGCCGTTGTCCGCGGCGAAGCGGACGGCCGCCGCGGCGACGGCCGGGTCTCCCCCGCCGCGCGAGTCCAGCACCTTCAGGATCATCAGCCGAGCGTTCCAATCCACCCCGACGATCCCCTTGCCGTCCCTCGCCGCGCCGATGATCCCGGCGACGTGCGTGCCGTGGCCGTAGTCGTCGCGGACGTCGGCGTTGTTGCCGACGAAGTTCCAGCCGTAGGCCGGCTTCCCGCGCCCCGAGGCCGCGGGATTCACCCACAGGCGGTTGCGGAACTCGGGGTTGGCCGCGTCGACGCCGGAATCCAGGACCGCCACGATCGTCGACGCCGATCCGGTCGTCGCGCGCCAGGCCTCGGGGGCGTTGATGTCCACGTCGGCCGGGTCGTTGAGCCCCCACTGGCGGGCGAGGTCGGGGTCGCTCGGGAGGCTCGTCGCGACCTTGGGGGCCGGGGCGACGAGGCTGAGCACCAGTCGGGCGTCGAGCGTCTCGACCCCGGGGCGGACCTCGCGCGAGGCTCGCCGGGCGGCGTTGATGCGGGGCATGGGGTTGCGTCTCATCCTGGATGCGGGTCGGATCCATCCTCGCCGGGAGTCTACCCGGAAGTTCCGGCCCATGCCAGCATCTAGGAGGAGAACATGCGAGCGTGACTCCCCGACGGCCCGACGTGGCCCCTTCGCAACGTCGGCGTCCCCGGGCGTCAGCGCCGGCGGGTGCGTCCCCATTCCCCCGCGGCGACGGGTCGCGTCGGGGCGCCGGCGCGTTCCCGCGGGTTCCGCCGGGCGATCGACGAGGAGACCAGGTTCCACGTCTCGCCGTCGCTGACCATCGTGATGGTCCCCCACTGGTCGGTGCGGACCAGGGAGACGCGGTGGGCCTTCAGCAGCTCCACGGCCTCGGAGTGGGGGTGCCCGTAGCTGTTCCCCGCCCCCAGGCTGACGACGGCCAGCTCGGGCCGGACGACGTCGAGCCAGGCGGCGTCGGTGCCGTTGCGGCTGCCGTGATGGGCCAGCTTCAGGACCGAGCAGTCGCGGAGCAGCTCCGGGCAATTCTCCAGCCACCATCGCCGCGAGGGGGGCTCGCTGTCGCCGGTCATCAGCATGGAGAAGCCGCCGTATTGCAGGCGGATGCCGACCGAGTTGTCGTTCTCGCTCTCCGGGTCGTGGGGGGGCTGCGGCAGGATGGTCAGCGTCACCGAGCCCAACTCCACCTTTCGCGGCCTGCCGGTCGGCAGGACCACCGTGATCCCCTCGGCCTTCACGGTCTTCAGGAGCCGCAGCCAGCTTTGGGTCGCGTGGTCGGAGTCGGTCGCGAGGAAGTAGCGGGGCCGCCAGTCGCGGACCACGCTCTCCATCCCGCCGTGGTGGTCCAGGTGGTGATGGGTGACGACCGCGAGGTCGACCGTGTCGACCCCCTTGGCCCGCAGCCATCGCGCGGCGGCGTCGCGGGTCGGGCCGGCGTCGATCAGCGCCGTCTTCCCCTCGGGCGACCGGATCAGGATCGCGTCCCCCTGCCCCACGTCCAGCACGTCCACGACCAGCCGGCCTTCGAGCGGGCGCTGGCCCATCGCGGGGGCCGGGGCCGCCAGCGCGGCGACGGCGACGACCAGCGCCGCGAGGCATCGCCCCAGCGCCGCGATCGGCCCCCTTTTAACGGCCTTCCCCCCTGGAGGGGGAAGGTGGCCCGGAGGGCCGGATGAGGGGGGGACGAGCGGGACGCCCTTGGGAGCTTGAAGGGGGCTTTCCGCGGCCGACGGCCTGGCCAGGGTCCCGAAATGCGAAGCCCCGCGGGCGGGCTCCCCCTCATCGGACTCCTTCGGAGTCGGCCTTCCCCCTCCAGGGGGGAGGCCGCGGGTCGTGGCCGCGGGAATCGCGCAATCACAGCTTGATGTACCCGCCGTCGTCGGCCGCTTTCAGCTCGGCCTGGAGCGCCACGGTCTCCGCGGCGAGCTTGCGGGTGGCGGCCTCGTCGCGGGCGAACGCGACGGTCAGCACGTCGCCCGGCCTGGCGTCGTCGGGGAGCCAGGCGCGGGGGACGTCGATCGACGCGCCGTCCTCGGCGGCGAGGACGGCGAGGTCGCCTTCGAAGCGGTCGAGCGAGAGCTGGACGGGCATGGCGGGGCCTCCGTCGAGGTCATCGGATCAGGATGGGACGCTCGGCGACGGCGGCCGGCAGGTCGGGCCCGCGACGCGCGGGGGGGGCGGGCGAGGCGTCGCGGTGACGGACCTCGGCGGCGCCGGCGGCGGAGTCGCCGGTCCGCGACGAGGCCAGGACGACGCGGTTGCGGGAAGGGTCGGTGCCGGGGCGGATGCGCCCCTCGGGCTCCAGGGCGAACTCGCCGGAGGCCAGCGGGAAGCCGTCGGTGTCGCGCCGGGCCATGCGGAACGATCGCGACGAGAAGAGGCCGCCCCGGCCATCGTACACCTCGACCATGAACCGGTCGCCGCGCCGCCATTCGACCTCGAACGGCCGGTTGGACCACGACGCCGACAGTTCGTCGCGGCCGACGATCGCGAGGTTCTCGCCGAAGCGCCGGCTCTCCCAGACGACCGTCTCCATCTCGTCGGCGTCGACCTTGACCACTCGCGCCTGGACGTCGACCGTCCGGCCCGGCGTGAACGACTTGGGGTCGAGCTGGACGCCCTCCAGCTTCACCCGGTAGACGCCCGGCCCCCCCGCCGCCGACTTGACCTTCTCGACGATGGTCTCGATCAGCTCCCCGGGCCGAGCACGCTCGCCGTCGGCTTCCTCGTCGTCCGCGGGGCCGAACACCATCGCGAGGATCGGCTGGAGCTGCGGGTAGTCCTTGCAGAGCCACCCGCCGACCCCGGCGCCGCCGCCGGTCATCACCATCACGAGGAAATAGACGACCCGCCGAAACAGCGGCGACTTCGCGGCCGACGATCGCCGGCGCTTCCTGGACTTGCTCACGAGCGTGGGGCCCCCGTCCCTGGGTGCGAACGCCCGGCGCGGGCCGAATCGGCTCCGCGGCCGGAAGGCCGTCCCGGCCTTGATCTCTCCGACGACGATCTCCGCCCCCGCCGCGGCCCGATGTGCCGGCCCGACGAGGAACGCCGCGATGCGATGTGCGGACGAACGGCGACCCTTTTAGCACGCCCCGCCCCCCGGTCAAGCCGACTTGAGCCCGGCGCGGGGGCGGGAGGCCCCCCGCGAATTCCGAGATTTCCGTATCCGAACCCCTTCCCCGCGCCAGAACCGAGCAGTCATCCTGGACGGAGGCGAGGGGGCGACCGGCGATGCCTAGGACGCGCGACGATTCCGCGATGGCCGTGCGACGACTCCTGGAGGGGGGCTCGGCGGTCGGGCTGTCGGAGGCCCGGCTGGTGGAGCGGTTCGCCGACCGCCGGGACGAGGCGGCCTTCGAGGCGCTCGTCGACCGCCACGGGCCGATGGTCCTCGGCGTCTGCCGCCGGCTGCTCCGCGACCCGAACGACGCCGACGACGCCTTCCAGGCGACCTTCCTGGTCCTCGCCCGCAAGGCCGGCGGGCTGAGGCGCAAGGAGCTGGTCGCGAACTGGCTGTACGGCGTCGCCCTGCGCGTGGCGTCGGAGGCCCGCGGACGCGCCCGGCCCGCGACGCCCGGCGACGAGTCGGCCTTTGCCGCCGACGCCCGCCGCCCCGCGCCGGCGGACCCCGCCGACGTCGCGGCCCGCCGCGAGGATGAGGCGCGGCTCCACGAGGAGGTCGGCCGGCTGCCCGAGCGCTATCGCGCCCCGGTGGTCGCCTGCTACTTCGAGGGGCGGACGCACGAGGAGGCCGCCGCGCTCCTGGACTGGCCCGTCGGCACGGTCAAGGGCCGGCTCGCCCGCGCCCGCGACCTGCTGCGGGAGCGGCTGGAGCGTCGCGGCGTGACGGCCCCGACCACGCTCCTGGCCTCGGCCCTCGTCGCGCCCGACCTCCGCGCCGCGGTCCCCCCGGCGCTGGCCTCGCGGGCCCTCGCCGCGGCGCTGGCCGCCGTCGCCTCCCCCTCCGCCTGGATGACTTCCGCCGCGCTGTCGACCTCCGTTCGAACCCTGTCCGAAGGAGCCATCCAGGCCATGTTCCACGCCCAAATCAAGGCGATGGCGATCCCCGCGACGCTGGCCGTCGGCCTCCTCGCCGCCGGCGCGGGGCTCGCGACCGCCGGCCGCCAGGCCGCCCAGGAGCCGGGCGAGCCCGCGGCCGTCGCGGCCCCCCAGCCCCCACCTCCCGCGACGCCGACGCCCGCGCCGGCCCAGGAGCCGCCCGCGGAGGTCGCGGTCGACCGACCGCGGGCCATCCTCGGCCCGATGGACGTCCTGAGGTTGATCGACGAGACCGGCAAGGCCGTCCTCCAGAGGGCGAAGGAGGCCGAGGTGGACCTGTCTTCCGACTCGACCCCGGAGCGAGGGAGCCGGCTCCTCGACCGCTATCGGGATGATGTCGCCCCTCACATCGACGCACTCCGTTCGGCCAGGGTGGACGACCCCAGGGGTCGCGCCCTGCTCGACGCCTTCGCCGACTTCCTCGCGCCGGTGGAGGCTCCGCTTCCCGGTTTCGAGTGGATGCCGCGCGACTTGTGCCTCGAGGGCGTCGGAATGCTCGGCGATCTCTACGATGTTTTCGAGCGATCCGTCCGGAACGCGAGGGACCAGGCCGGGGGAGGCCCCGCGGCCCGGCTCGCGGCCGCGGAACGTTACCAGTCGACCATCGCGCCGATCCTGGCGCGCCTCCGCGGCACCAAGGACGACGCGGCGGTGAAGCCGCTCCGGTCCGCATACGCCGACTGCCTGGAGGCCATCGACCCGTTCGCCGAGGAATCCGCATTCCGCCGCGTCTCGGCCGAGCCCGCCCCGCCGCCGCAAGCGTCGCCCGAGGGGCGGAGCGTGAAGGCCGTCCTCGACGACGTATGGAAGGTGGTCGACCAGTACCAGAAGTCGTACCGGATCGTTGCCGAGGTCTCCCCTCCGAGGGGAAACCTGGCGGTGGAGTCGGAGGAGGCCCTGGCCCGCCATCGCGACCGGGTGAAGCTGCTGGAGAAGGAAGTCCGGAACCGGGCGGGCACCGATCCCTTGCTCCGGAGCCTGGCCGACTACCTGATCGTCGCCTCGAAGCCGCCGACGGGCCAGCCCGAGATGGCGACCGGGCCGAGGCACACCTTCACCACGCTCCATGTCGCCCGCGCGGGCCTGGCGGGCCTCCTCGACAGGGCGAAGGAGGGCATGGGCCCCGATCCGGGCCCGTTCGAGCGTGAACTGGCGCGCGACCTGGTCGCCGGGGCGCGGGGGAAGCTGCTCGCCGAGTCGTATCGACTGGCCGAGCGCGACCCCGAGGCCCGCGACCTGCTCACCCGCCACGCCGAGTATGTGACGAAGCTCCTCGCCGACGAGGCCCACGTCTTCCCCGCGCCGTCGGAGCCGCCGACGACCAACCGCGACCTGGCCTCGATCGTCTCGGCTTCCCCCCCGGCCGCGGAGCCGGCACGCCCGGCGGCGGTCCCCGACCTCGTCCCCGGCGGCGGGTTCGGGGGGGGCGGCGGGCCGTCGCCCGAGGAGACGCGGCAAAAGGTGGCCGGGCTCTCCGCCACGCTCGCGAGCGTCGACGACGACCCGAACAACCGGAAGGCCCGCGACGCGCTCGAGCGGCCGGCTGTCCTGAAGGCGGAGGGGAACGGTACGCTCCGCGAGGTGATCGAGCAGGCGAAGAACGCCCTGAAGGCCGAGGATGGCTCCCCGATCCCGGTCTACGTCGACCCGAAGGGCCTCGAAGCCGCCGACGTCACCCTCGACTCGCCCGCGACGATCGACCTGGAGGGCGTCCCGATGAAGTTCTCGCTCCGGCTCGTCCTCAAGCAACTCGGCCTGGCCTACTGCGTCCGCGACGGCGTCCTCATCATCAGCTCGCTGGAGGGGATCGAGCAGGAACTGCTGGAGGCCCAGCGCGAGATGTCGGCCGCCCATCCCGACCGCTTCATCCTCGGCCCGGACGGAGCCATCCGCCCGGCCCCCGGCATGGCCCAACCGGGCGGGATGATGTGAGGCGAGGGGTCGCGACCGACGACGACCGGGCGCGGCGTTCCGGTCTCTCCGACCGCAAATCTCCCCCCTCCTCCCGCGAGGGTGCTCCGTCGAAAACGTGACGGCACGGGCACCGACTCTCATCCCTTCTCCCACGAGGGGAGAAGGGGGATAAACGGCCCCTCGGCGTTGTTTTCGACGGGGCGCCACGAGGGGAGAAGGGGGAGATCCGACGGATCACGCCCGCCGCCGGCCCGGCCGCGACGGGTTACGCGGCGGCCTCGGACCGGGGCGCGACGCGCTTGATCGGGACGCGGCGGCCGCGGAGGGCCTGGCGGACGTCGCGCAGGGCGTGCTTGGCGGCCTTGTAGCCGGGGTCCAGCTCCAGGGCCGTCGCCAGGCACTCGGCCGCCTCGTCGAGCCGGTCCAGCGAGCGCAGGACCAGGCCGAGGTTCAGGTACGCCTCGTCGCGGCAGCCCTCGGCGCAACGGGTGGCGGCGCGGAGGACCCCCTCGGCCTCCTGGAGCTTCCCGCCCAGGGCGAGCACGCCCCCCAGGTAGATCCGCGCGCCGGCCTGCTCGGGCGCGGCCTCGATGGCCCGGCGGTACCAGCAGGCCGCCGCGTCGTGGCTCCCGCTGGCCCGGTACAGGTGGCCCATCTCCGACATCGGGATCCAGAGCAGGCGCGCCGGGCAGAGCGCCATGGCCCGGTGGATCGCCGCCGACGCCTCGGTATACCGCCCCATCGCGACCAGGGCCGAGCCCATCAGCCGCCACGCCGGCCCGCACTCGGGGTCGCGGTCGGTCAACTCCACGGCCCTCGCGACCGTCAGCGCCGGCAGGTCGGCCCGATGCGACGCGCGGAGGCGATTCCAGCGGGTTTGCATCCAGCGATCCGTTTTCATGGCAAGTCTCCCGGTGTCCCCCTCGACGCGCCCGACGCGCGTGCTGCAAGGGGGATGATCCTCCGGCGAGGCGCCGCGATTTCACGAAACGGCGAGATGCGGGCGGATGGCCGCCGCCGCTGGAAGCTCGCCAGCGTGCCCCGGTATACGATGGACCTCCCTCGGGGCCCGTTGACGATTGTGCTCCGGTGGGGTAGTTTTTGAGCACGGGACGAAGGGGGGGCGGTGTATAGCGACGAGCACCGGAAGGAACTGGCCTCGCACGACCCGCCGGTCGACGAGCTTCCCCGGTTCGTCGAGGTCCCCGGGTTCATCTCCGAGTGGACGGGCCTCGGCCTCACCGACGCCGACCTGCATGTCTTGCAAGCCGTGCTCGCCGCGCGGCCGGCGGCGGGGGCGGTGGTGCCGGGGACGAACGGGGTCCGGAAGGTCCGGTTCGCCGCGCCCGGCTCCGGCCGCGGCAAGAGCGGATCCTTCCGGGTCTTCTACCTCCCGATCGCCGAGCATGACGTGATCATCCTCGTGGTGACGTTGTCGAAGAACGAGCGCGAGAATCTGACCAAGTCCGAGCGGAACGCGATCGCGAAGCTGGCGGCGGTCATCAAGGCGCAACTCGCCGGGGGGCGAAAGCCATGAGGAAGACCGGGAAGGGTGGCGGCGAGTCGGCGACGCCGTCCCTGGGCGATCGGCTGATCGCGGGCCTGGAGTCGGTCGTCGAGGCCCTCCAGTCCGGCGAGCCGCTGGAGAAGCGGCTCACGGTCCGCGCGGTCAAGCTCGACCTGACGCCGCGGGAGTACGGGCCCGACGACGTGAAGGCCGTCCGGGCCAAGCTCGGCGCGAGCCAGGTCCTGCTGGCGCGGTTCCTCGGCGTGAGCGTCCAGGCGGTCCGGCACTGGGAGCAGGGGACGCGCCCCGTCCCGACGATCGCCGCTCGTTATCTGGACGACGTCCAGGAGTTCCCCGAACTCTGGGCTCGCCGGATCGAAGCCGCCGCGAAGTGATCGCGAGGCCGGCGCGACGGCCGCCGGATCCGCCTCTCCTCCGGGCCGATCCATCTGGTAGACTGCTCGGGACGATTTCCGTCCTCGCCGTCCGTCTCGATGTCCCGGAGGAACGCCCCGTGCGGTGGTCCAGCGCCCTGATCCCGACGCTCAAGGAAACCCCGGCCGACGCCGTCGCGCCCAGCCACGTCCTGCTGCTGCGGGCCGGCATGATCCGCCAGCTCGGGGCGGGTGCGTACACCTACCTGCCGCTGGGGCTCCGCGTCCTGAAGAAGGCCGAGGCCGTCATCCGCCAGGAGATGGACGCCGCCGGCGCGCTCGAGCTGCTCATGCCCGCCCTCCAGCCCGTCGAGCTGTGGCGCGAGTCCGGCCGGTTCGAGACCTTCGGCGACCTGCTGATGAAGCTCCGCATCAGCGGCGGGCACCACATGGCCCTGGGGCCGACCCACGAGGAGGTCGTCACGGACCTGGTCCGCGACCTCGTCAACTCGTACAAGCAGCTCCCGATCACGCTGTACCAGATCCAGACCAAGTTCCGCGACGAGCCCCGGCCGCGGTTCGGCATCCTCCGGACCCGCGAGTTCCTGATGAAGGACGCCTACAGCTTCGACGCCGACGTCGACCAGCTCAACGCGAGCTACGACGCCATGTTCGAGGCGTACTGCCGGATCTTCGACCGCTGCGGCCTCCCCTACGTCGTCGTCGAGGCCGAGTCGGGCCCGATCGGCGGCGACGCCTCGCACGAGTTCATGGTCCCCTGCCAGACCGGCGAGGACAACGTGATCCAGTGCGTCACCTGCGGCTACGCCGCCAACCAGGAGAAGGCCGAGGTCGGCGAGACGAAGGACGCCGCGCCCGCCGCGCCGGCCGCCGACGCCCCGCCGTTCAAGGCCGAGCTGACGCCCAACCAGAAGACCATCAAGGACGTCTGCGCGTACCTCCAGGTCCCCGAGGCGACCTCCGGCAAGCTGCTGGTCTACATGGCCGACGGCAAGCCCGTCGCCGCGCTGCTGCGCGGGGACCACGAGGCGAACGAGGCCAAGATCCGCCGCGCGTTCGGCGCCGCGGCCCTCGAGCCGGCCGACCCCGACGCCGTCCAGAAGGCCACCGGCGTCCCGGTCGGCTTCCTCGGCCCCGTCGACATCAAGATCCCGCTGGTCGTCGACAAGGCGGTCGCGGCGATGCCCGCGGTCGTCGTCGGCGGCAACGAGGTCGACGTCCACTTGACGGGCGTGGTCCCCGGCCGCGACTTCAAGCTCGACCGCGTCGCCGACCTCCGCAACGCCGACGAGGGCGACCCCTGCCCGCGCTGCGGCACTGCGATGGTCGTGAAGGCCGGCCTGGAGATCGGCCACGTCTTCAAGCTGGGGACGAAGTACTCCAAGGCGATGGGGGCGAGCTTCCTGGACGACAAGGGCGCCGAGATCCCGCACATCATGGGATGCTACGGCATCGGCGTGAACCGGATCGTCGCGGCGGCCGTCGAGGCGGGGCACGACGAGAACGGCATCATCTGGCCGCTGAACCTGGCGCCGTACCAGGTGGTCGTGGTCCCGCTGACGGTGAAGCCCGGCCCCGTGCTGGAGACGGCCGAGGCCGTCGCCGCCGGCCTGGAGGCCGCCGGCTACGACGTGATCCTTGACGACCGCGACCAGCGCCCCGGCTTCAAGTTCAAGGACGCCGACCTGATCGGCTTCCCGCTGCGGGTCGTCGTCGGCGAGCGCGGGCTGAAGGAGGGGAAGGTCGAGATCAAGTGGCGCGCCGAGGCCGAGCCGATCACCGTCCCGGCCGAGAACGCCGCCGAGTCGATCATCGCCGAGCTGAAGGCGGCCGAGGAGAAGCTCGCCGGCCACTGCCAGGCCAATCGCGCCAGGCGCGAGGCGGCGAAGTCGTCATGAGCGGGCCGAAGCCGACATCGGGGTCGCCCCTGAAGGCGGCCTACGCGCTCCTGGGCGCGATGACGGCGATCACGTTCGCCGGCCCCTTCGCCCTGGCCTGGCTCCTCTCCGGCGGCGAACGCCGGGGATGGCCGCCGGACCGGACCGTCGAATGGGCCGGCGCGGCCGCGCTGCTCGTCGCCTTCGCGGCCACCTTCATCGCCTGCCTGACCGTGCGGATGTGGCTCCTGAAGCCCCGGGCGAGCGACGCCCGGTCGGAGCCCTCGGAGACGACATGAGGGATGTCCCTTCGCTCACGAGTGCCTAGGCATGGCCTCGTCCTTTCGACCAGGAGTCTGGAGGAAATGGGCCGGCTCATGGACGACCCGGGCGTCTCATTCGTCCCCTCTCCCCCCGGGAGAGGGTAGCCGCGCCAGCGGCGGGCGGGGGTCGTCGGAGCGCGGAGGGGCCGCCGGTGGCGCGGATCGTGAACCGTCGCTATCTCTAAGGTCCGACGACCCTCACCCGGCCCTTCGGGCCACCCTCTCCCGGGGGAGAGGGGACGCTGGCCCCATGCCGCCCAAACCCCAAGTCGAAAAGGCGTGGCCATGCCAATGCATCGCGGGAGAGGCATGCCCCTCCCTCGCGTCATGAGTCCCTGGAACCCATCGGAGCGACGATGCCCGAGAACGTCCGCCTGCTCCTGACGATCGGCCCGGCCCTGGCGGGGGCGGCGTTCGTGGCCTGCGCCGGCGCCTGCGCCGGCGCGCGGGCGATGGCGCCGCGCTGGGGGCTGCTGGACCGTCCCGGCGGGCACAAGGGGCACGCGGCGCCGGTCCCGCTGGGGGGCGGCGTGGCGATCTGGCTGGCGGTCGTGCTGGTGCTGGGCGTCTCCGGGGCGGTCGTCGTCCTGGACGGCGCGTGGCTGCCGGAAGGGGTCGCGCGGCACGCCGTGGGGCTGGAGTCGAAGGCCGGCGAGCTGGGCGTCATCGTCGGCCTGGCGACGGTCATGATGGCGATGGGGTTCGTCGACGACCGCGTCGGCCTGGGGTGGAAGCCCCGGCTGGCGGCGCAGCTCGGGTGCGCGGCGCTGGTGGCGGCTTGCGGCGCGCGCGTGACGCTGTTCGGGCCGTTCACGCACCCGCTGATCGGCGGGGCGGTGACGACGCTCTGGATCGCGGCGATGACCAACGCCTTCAACATGCTGGACAACATGGACGGCCTGTCGGCCAGCGTCGGCCTGATCGCGGCCGTGCTGTTCGGCGCGGCGCAGGCCGCGGTGGGGGGGCTGTTCGCGCCGGCGATGCTGGCGATCGTCGCGGGGGCGCTGGCGGGCTTCCTCGTCCACAACCACGCCCCCGCGCGGCTGTACATGGGCGACGCCGGCAGCAACTTCCTGGGGTTCCTGCTGGGGTCGATGACGGTGGCCGGCAACTTCTTCCAGGAGGGGCTGGCCTCGCCGTTCGCGGTGCTGACGCCGCTGCTGGTGATGGCGGTGCCGCTGTACGACATGACGTCGGTGATCCTGATCCGGCTGAGCGAGGGCCGCAGCCCGTTCCGGCCGGACCGCCGGCATTTCTCGCATCGGCTGGTCGAGCGCGGCTTGACGCCGCCCCGGGCGGTCTGGACCATTGATCTCGTCACCCTGGCGTGCGGCCTGGGGGCGCTGCTGCTCCACCGGCTCGACGCCTGGGGGGCGGCCGTCGTGCTGGCGCAGGCCGGCTGCCTGCTGGGGATCGTCGCGATCCTGGAAGTGTCGGGCGCGGGATCGGGATCGGCATCGAGAACGGAGCGGACTCTTGGCCAGGCGAGGCACGAACCCTCCGCGCCCCTCCCCTCGGGGGCCGGACGACCGCCGGGGGGCGACGACGCCGGACCCGACCCCGACCTTTGACGACGCCCGATCCGACGCGGAGCGATGGGCCGAGAACCTCCGCCGCCTGGCGCTGGGGCTGCTCGCCGCGCTGATCGCCGCGCGCGGGTACTGGCCCAGCGAGCCGGCCTACCGCGAGGGCGCCGCCGCCGGCCTGGGGTGGGACCTGGCCGTCTTCGTCGTCGCCGCGATCGCCCTGATCCCGCCCCTGCTGGCCGGCCGGCTGTCGTTCCGGTTCTCCTGGGTCGATGTCGCCGTGGTGGCCACGATGTTCCTGGTCGGCGTGAGCGCGCGCCAGGGGGCCGACTGGCGGATCGGCGTGAACCTGGCCTGGGAATGGGCCGCGATGGGCGTGGCGTACATCCTGTTGCGATGGCTGCCGCGCGGCCGGGGGGAGTCGGCCGCGCTGGCGCTGGGGATGGTGATCACGGCCTCGGCGGTGGGGGCATACGGCATCTATCAAGGGGTCGTGGAGATCCCCCAGCTCCAGGAGGCGTACCGCCGCAACCCCGAGGTGATGCGTCAGCAGATGGGGGCGGCCGGCGGCCAGGGGCAGGCCGATGATCCACGCCGAGCGGCGCTGGAGGATCGCGTCCTCCAGTCGAACGAGCCGTTCGCGACGTTCGGCCTGGCGAACTCGCTGGCGGCGTACCTCGTCGGTCCGCTCGTCCTGCTGATGGCGATGGGCCTCCGCGCCCTTTCCCGCCCCCCCACGCCGGGGGCCTCGCGATGGCCCGCGCTGCTGGCGGCGGCCGTCCCGGGGCTGGTCCTGCTGACGTGCCTGGTGATGACCAAGGGCCGCAGCGCCTGGATCGGGCTGGTGGTCGCCGCCGGGCTGCTCGCCTGGCGCGCGCGACGGCTCGTGCCGCGGCGCGTGCTGATCGGCGCGGGCGTCGGGGCGGCGCTGGTGGTCGCGGTGCTGGTGGTCCTCGGCCTGAAGGCGGGGCGGCTCGACCCCCAGGTGCTCACGCAGTCGAACCTCTCGATGCGCTACCGGATCGAGTACTGGACGGCGACTTGGGCGATGATCACCGAGGAAGCCCCGACGCTCGGCAAGGCGCTCCGGGCCGACACCTTCTGGAACGGCGTCGGCCCGGGGAACTTCGGCCACAACTACGTCCGATACAAGCTCCCCCAGGCCAGCGAGGAGATCCAGGACCCGCACAACCTCCTGATGGAAGCCTGGGCGACGGCCGGCTTCTGGGCGTTCCTCGCGCTGGCGACGGCCCTCGCGGCCGGGTTGGGCCTGCTCCTGACGCGGGACGACGACGACCTCGCCATCGAGGACGACGCCCGCGACATGCCGACGTGGCCGGTGGTCGCCTCCGGGCTGGGGCTGGCGATGGTGCTGGTCCTGGGCCGGATGAACCTGTTCATGGAAGACCTGCTGATCCGCTGGCTGGTGCTCGCGGCCTCCTGGGTGCTGTTCGCGGCGCTGCTCCTGCCGCTCTGGCGACGGGCGACGGTCCCGGCGTTCGGCCTGGGGGCGGCGGGGGCGTCGGTGACGGTCGCGCTGCTGGCGTCGGGGGGGCTGGGCTTCCCGGCGGTCGCCATGATGCTCTGGGGGGCGCTCGCGCTGGGGCTGAACCTCCGCGAAGGGAGGCCGAGCGGCCGGCCGAGGGAGGCCGCGGGCCGGATGCCTGCCGTCGCGCTGGCGATCGGATGGTCGGCGCTGGTCGGCTCGTATCTGGGCGCGACGCTCCCGTTCTGGCGGTCCGAGGCGGCCATCGAGCGGGCCGAGGCCGCCCTCATGTCGCAGCGGCTCGACCGGGCCGAGGCGGCGTACCAGGCGGCCGAGGCCGCCGACCCGTACAACGCGCGGCCGTGGCTGGGGCACGCGTATCTGCAATCGCTCATCTGGGAGTCGCGCGGGGCGAAGCCCGACGACCTGCGCTGGAAGACCATCCCCGTGCTGTTGCTGAAGGCGGCGTCCCCGCCGCGGAACCCGGCCGTCTGGAGCCTGCACAACGAGCGCGCGGCGGTGATCCGCGACCTGCTCCGTCGGGTGGGGGGCTCGCTCTCTCCGCGCGAGATCATCCCGCTGCGGGCGGGGGTGGTGGAGGCGTCGCGGACGGCCTCGCGGCTCTACCCGACCAACGCCGTGCTCCGCGCGCGGCTCGCCGAGGCCAGCGCCGAGGTCTCCATGTTCCGGGACGCCGCCGACGAGGCCCGCGAGGCCCTTCGCCTGGACGCCCTGACCCCCCACGCCGACAAGAAGCTCCCCGACGCCGTCCGCGCCCGCCTCCGGGAAACCCTCCCCCGCTGGGAGGAACAGGCCGGGCCGGAAGTGTCGCCGCCGTGACGCCCCCGCGACCTCGTCGTCCCCGGCGGGGTGGGGTAGAATACAAATGAACCGGCCGCCGCGCGGGGGGAAGACCGTTCGCGCGCTCGGGACGAACTGAAGGGGGCGGGCGGTCACATGGCTTCGGGCGAGGCGATCACGGTGGAGGGCGGCGGGCCGTTGCGGCTGGTCTTCGACCGGGGCACGGTGGTCGTCGAGGGCCTGGCGGAAGGCCAGGAGGCCCCGCTGCCGGGCGTCCAGTTCGACCCGAGGACCGGGAGCTATCGCGCGCAGGCGATCTGGTACCGGCCGCTGGTGGAATACCTCCGCGGGCGGAAGATCGCCTACGACGACGCCGCGCGCGGGTACGGCCCGACGCAGACCCCCTGGCGGATCCAGGTCGCCAAGGAGGCGTTCCCGCACCAGGTCGAGGGGCTGGACGCCTGGTGGAAGGCCGGCGGGCGCGGGGTGGTCGTCCTGCCGACCGGCACGGGCAAGACCCACCTGGCGAACCTGGCCATCGAGCGGGCCGGCCGCCCCACGCTGATCGTCACGCCGACCATCGACCTGATGAACCAGTGGTACGACGAGCTGTCCATGAGCTTCGGCGTCGATATCGGCCTGCTCGGCGGCGGCTACAACGACGTCCAGCCGATCACCGTCACGACGTACGACTCGGCCTACATCAACATGGAGCGACTCGGCGACCGCTTCGGCCTGATCGTCTTCGACGAGTGCCACCACCTCCCGGGCGCGACGTACGGGCTCTCGGCCATCTGCTCCATCGCGCCGTTCCGCCTGGGCCTGACCGCCACCCCCGAGCGCGCCGACAACGCGCATACCCACCTGGATCAGCTCATCGGTCCGATCGTCTACCGCCGCGAGATCACCCAGCTCCGGGGCCGGTTCCTCGCCGAGTACGAGGCCATCCAGCTCTACGTCGAGCTGAGCGACGAGGAGCGCGAGCGCTACGAGAGTTCCCGCGAGTGCTACCGGGCGTTCCTGAGCGGCTCCGGCATCGACATGCGCCGGCCCGACGGCTGGGCCCGGTTCCTGTTCCTGGCCTTCCGCTCGCCCGAGGGCCGCGAGGCCTTCCACGCCTACCGCGCCCAGCGCGAGCTGGCCCTCGCCGCGCCGGCGAAGCTCAAGCTCCTGGAGCGGCTGCTCGACCGCCACAACCACGACCGCGTGCTGATATTCACGCACGACAACGCCACCGTCTACACCATCGCCCGCCGCTTCCTCGTCCCGGTCATCACCCACCAGACCAAGACGAAGGAACGCCGCGACATCCTCCTGAAGTTCAACTCGGGCGAGTACCCGATCGTGGCGACCTCCAAGGTGCTCAACGAGGGGGTGAACGTCCCCGAGGCGAACGTCGCCGTGATCCTGAGCGGATCCGGCTCCGTCCGCGAGCACGTCCAGCGCCTGGGCCGCATCCTCCGCAAGTCGGGCGACAAGCGCGCCACCCTCTACGAGGTCGTCACCAAGGGGACCGTCGAGGAATACACGTCCAACCGCCGGAGGCAGCACAGCGCGTATGACGGCGATCCGTAAGCGGACGAGACGTAAAGTCCTTCCCCCCTGGTGGGGGAAGGTGGCCCGAAGGGCCGGATGAGGGGGGGACGAGCGGCACGACCGCCGGAATTCGGAGGGTCCTTCCGAGCGCCGTCGCCCTGGGCCGGAGTTTCGAATCCCGAAGCCCCGCGGGCGGGCCCCCCCTCATCTGACCGCTTCGCGGTCTGTCTTCCCCCACCAGGGGGGAAGACCGTCATCCGGACCTTGGATTCCTCGGAGATGAATCAGCAGTGAAGAGGCCCCGCGCATGCTGACTGGCGACCTACTCCGCGTGAAGATCAGCAAGGAGCGGGTGCTCCCGATGTACCTCCCGCGCGAGGGCGCGCAGTGGCTGGAGGCGGCGGAGAGCCTGCTGGCGATCTTCCGCGAGGGCGTCGGCATGACGCGAGGGGAGATCGAGGGGGAGATCGACGAGCTGTTCGGCGGCGGCGGCAAGGCGACGCTCGTCCATCGCGGGCTCGCCAAGGTGCTGGAGGACGGCGCCGAGTTCGAGGTCGTCGCCGACGTCCCCCCCGACGTCATCCGCGAGAAGGTCTTCACCGCCGCCGCCGCCCACCGCCGCGAACTCGCCCAGGCCCACCCCCAGCTCCACGAGGGGGACTCCATCCCCGCCGGCGGCCGCCCCCAGCGCCCCGCGTTCCGCCGCGACGCCGTGCTGGAGGCCGTCGCCGCCGAGCTGAAGGTCGAGCCCCAGACGCTGATCGACGGCATGTTCGCCGACCTCCGCGACGAGAACCGCATGCTCTCGTTCCAGGACATGACGGCGCAACGTCTGCTGGATCGGTACAACGTCGCGCTCGCGCAGGCCGTGCTGCTGCGGTCGGCGCGCGTCGCGGTCGAGGTCCGCAACGAGACCCCGGCGCGATATCGCCAGCTGTTCCGCCAGATGAAGTTCCACCGCCTCCTCTACCGCGTGAGCGGGTCGATGCGCGAGGGCTACACCTTCCACATCGACGGCCCGCTGAGCCTGTTCAGCGCGACCACCCGATATGGCCTCCAGATGGCGATGTTCCTGCCGTCGCTCCTGCGCTGCCAGGACTTCCGCCTGGACGCCGAATTGCGCTGGGGGCCGAGGCGCGACCCGCGGAGCTTCCACGTCGACTCGTCGACCGGCCTCGTCCCCCACACGGCCGACACGGGGACCTACGTCCCCCCCGAGATCCCCGCCTTCGCCGAGCGATTCCGTCAGGTCGCCCCGGCCTGGGAGCTGTCCGAGACGACCGAGATCGTCGAGCTGGGCCGCGAGGGGGTCTGGGTTCCGGACTATCGCGCCCTCCACAAGGAGACGGGCGTCGACGCCTTCGTCGAGGTCGTCGGCTTCTGGAAGCGGTCCACGCTCGACCGCCTCCTCGACCAGCTCCCGCGCTTCGGCCCCCCCCGCTTCGTGATGGTCGTCTCCGAGAAGCTCAAGGTCGACGAGGCCGCCCTGGAGAAGCTCCCCGGCCCGATCCTATGGTTCAAGGAGATCCCCAGCGCCCCGGAACTGGCCGCGCTCCTGAACCGCTTCCTCCCCGACGCGGCGAGCTGACGAACCGACACTCCGCTTATTGGGATGAAGCATGTGAACCTGCTCGGGCCGACGACGGACATCCCTTCTCCCCTCGTGGTTGAAGGTGGCCGAAGGCCGGATGAGGGGGGCGTCGCGAAATGAACCGGCCACGTCCCCCTCATCCGCCCCTCCGGGGCACCTTCTCCCACGAGGGGAGAAGGGGGATGCCCCCGCCGGGCGATGTCTCCCGCGGGGCGATCGCCGAAAGGTGTCGGGCCGTCGACGCGGGGTCGGGCCCGGCGGATTCTGGGCGGATCCGCCGGGCGTGGCCACCTCACTTCTTCCCCGGCCCGTTCGGCCCGTAGAAGTCCATGAAGACGTTGTCGCGCTCCAGCGGCAGGGCGAAGCCGTCGGAGACGCGGGTCATGTAGAGGCCGCGGCAGAGCCACCAGAACGTGGCCATGGCGGCGTCGGGGCCGAGGTCCGCCTCCAGGCCCTTGTAGTCGGCCGGGGTCAGGGCCCAGGGGGTCTTGGTCAGCTTGCGGGCGTAGGCGTACGCGCGCTGCTCCTCGGGGGGGAAGGCCGACCAGTCGTCGCCGGCGAGGCGCCGCGTGCGGTCGGCGATCGCGTCCTTGTCCAGCCCGGCGACCTCCAGCAGCATCTCGCAGTGGCCCATGCAGTAGTTGCAGCGGATCGCCCGGGTCTGGACCCAGAACAGGCTCTCCTCGAAGACCCGGTCGGGCTCCGTCTCGGCCCACATCGTCCGCGTGGCGCGGCTCCAGGGGACCGCCAGCTCGGGGACGTAGCCCATGCCGACCAGGTTCCAGACGATCCGCGTCGGCCGCTGGGCGAACTCCGGCGGCAGGCCCGGCTTCACCTCGTCCCACGTCGGGACCCGCAGCCGGGGCTCGCGCGCCCGCTGGCCCTCCAGCCGCGACTGGAGCGTCTCATAAGACAGCTCCGACCACTCCGGGTCGCGCTCGACGACCGTCTCGCCGCCGTCCCGCAGCGGCTTCAATTCGGGCTGCGGCGGCATGACCGGCCGCGACTGGAACGTCCCCGGCGCGAAGGTCACGGCGATCGGCTCCAGCGGGCCGGTCGGCTCCATCGCCAGGCTCAGCCCCAGCACCACGCGATCCTGGAAGTTGCCGTAGGCGCCCAGGAGGACCATCGCCGCGGCCGGCTTCTCGCCGTATCTCTCGACCAGCCTCGCGAACAGGGCGTCGGGGATGGAGGGGGCGTCGACGGTGTGCAGTCGCGCGAACTCCAGGGCGTCGCGATAGTCCGCCGGCCAGCCCGAGGGGTCGCCCGTCACCGCCGCGATGGTCTCCTCGTCCATCCCGGCGCGGCGGGCGTCGGCCAGGGCGTAGGCCTCCGAGTAGTCGCAGCGGTTGTCCCGGGCGATCACCCAGCGCATCGCCGCGCGGAGCTTGGGATCGACCGGGCTCTTCGCGCGCTGGGCGTAATCCAGCTCCAGCATCGCCGCGGCCGTGCGCGGCAGCCGCTCGACGACGGCCTTCGCCCAGACGGGCAACACGCCGCCCCCCCCGGATACCACCTCGGGGAGCTTCTTCCAGGCTTCCTGATCGGTCGGGATGCTCACGGCGGGATCTCCATCGGCTCGCGCGGACGAGAGGAAGGCCGCGGCGGCCAGGCCGAGCCCCAGGATGATGCGGTTCGGGTTCATGATGCGTCGGTCCTCCGGATGTCTTGAAGTCGTTACGGTCCGGGTCAAGGCGGGCGTTGGCTCGACCCGCGCGGCATTGGATTCGACCGATTCACGCCGACGGCCATCCCCCCAGGAGGGGGGAGACAGACCGCGAAGCGGTCAGATGAGGGGGAGCTTGCCCGCCGAGCTTCGGACTTCGAAACCATGGGCCAGGCCGTTGGCCCCGGAAGGTCCCGTTTGCGTGCCGATGCTCGTGCCTCTCGTCCCCCCCTCATCCGGCCCTCCGGGCCACCTTCCCCCTCCAGGGGGGAAGGCCGTCATGATGGCTCGCTCGGAATCGCAGGCATGTCGGTTCGCGGGGGCCGTCGGGTGCCTCAGAAGCTGTCCGAGCTGATCACTTCCCCCCCGGCGCGGGTGCCGAGGGCGCGCCAGACGTCGCGGGAGATGGAGTCCTTGACGAATCGGACGGTGCCGTCGCAGAACAGGACGTTGACGCCGCCGGCGTGGTAACTGGAGGCCAGGTTGAGGATCCGGCCGGGGGGGAACATGCACGACCGGCCGTTGGGGGCGTCGCCGTGGCCGAAGACGCACGACGTGCTGCCGTCCAGCCAGGGCGACCCCTGCGACGACACCCCCTGCGTCGTCAGGGTCGTCACGTCCACGCCGCGGCAGTCGAGGATCGCGGCGTCGGGCGTGGCCGGGAAGGTGCGGGGGAGGTACAGGTCGCTCCTGGGGGTGGAGACGGCGTTGCTGAAGTCCCCCTTCACGCGCTCGGACATCGCGGCCGTGTTGCTGGTCCCGTCGACGATCGCGGCGACGGTCGTGTTGCTGACGCTGAAGAAGACGCCGTTGGGGGGCGGCATCCCCGCGTTCGCCCCGCCGGTGTCGCTGGGGCCGAAGGTGAACAGGATGCCGCTCCCCTCGCTGAACCGGTAGCCGACCGGGGCCTCCCCCGCCGGCGCGTCCGCTCGCGGGTCGGACGGGCACGAGAACATGGCGATGTACGTCGCCCGCGCCGTGGTGTTGTCGGGCGCGTTCGGCAGGAGCAGGAAGTTGATCGTGTTGAAGACCTGGGCCTGCTCCATGTACCCCAGAAGCCGGGCGAACCCCGAGAACGTGGCCGTCGGCGGGAAGTTCGGCGCCGGGGTGCTCAGCCCCCGACTGTGCGGGAAGCACCCCTGCACGTCGTGGTAGTTGTGCATCGCGATCCCGAACTGCTTCAGGTTGTTGACGCACTGGATCCGCCTAGCCGCCTCCCGCGCCGCCTGCACCGCCGGCAGCAACAAGGCGATGAGAACCGCGATGATCGCGATGACCACGAGCAATTCGATCAGCGTGAAACCCCGCCGCTTCATGATGAACCTCCGCCGGAAAATAGCGAAATCATGGGATGCGGATCTCGTTTCGAGGCATGGACTTGCGAGAGATCGAGCGCGAATCGCGCGGTTTTTTTTCTCGCAAGCCCGGATCTGTATAGCACTACAAGTTGGCGCGGTCCCAAACCGCGACGCTCTTTCTCAATTTGATGACGACGAGCGCGGCGGCGCGGGATGACTCGCCGGCGTAGGGGACGCCGCGCGAACCGACGCCAGCGGGTCGGGTCTAGCTTGAATTCGTCCCCTCTCCCACCGGGAGAGGGTGGCCCGGAGGGCCGGGTGAGGGTCGGCGGATAGTAGAGATAGCCTCGGTTCGCGACTCGCGCGACCGACGGTCCCTCCGCGACGCGACGACCCTCACCCGCCGCTGGCGCGGCCGCCCTCTCCCGGGGGGAGGGGGGACGGATGGCGCCGAGTCGCGATGGTTCCGATCCGGCCCCGCCCAGCCCCGAAAGACGCAATCGATTTCGACGAACGAAGCCAACTGGTTTCGGAAACAATTCCCGAAATCGAAAAGGCTTGCGTCAAAAACGCTCGCGGATGCGGATGACGAACGAAGCCAACTCGGGGCCGGTCAGGCGCGGGGGGTGGAACGGGGCCGGGCCGCCGTGGGAAGGGCGGAGCGAGGCCGGCGGGGGGACGGGATGGGGGGAGGCCGAGGGGAGATCGAGCAGGCCCGCCGCCAGGCATCCCCAGCGCTCCGCGCCTTCGACGGTCGTGACGCCGGGGGCGGGCGTGGGGGCGGGGTCGCCGGAGCAGCCCGGGCCCTCGCACGGCGAGGGAGGCGGCGGGGCCGGCGAGTCGAAGTCGGCCAGGGCGCCGAGGTCGGCCAGGTGATCGAGCCGCGCCTCGCCGGGGGGAGTCGCCCCGGGGGGGAGGTGGCAGACGGCCCTCGCATCCGACGACGCCGCCGCGAACGCCAGGAGCGCCACCAGGGCGCCGGCGAACGTCCTCGACGTGATGGGCGGGGGCTTGAGCATGGCCGCTCGACGATGTCGGGGCCGCGACCCGAACCGGGCCCGTCCCCTTTCCGGCATCAAGATCTGTGACGGCGGCGACTCTAACAGCCTCGCCGGGGGCCCGCAAGGGGGCGGCCGATCGGCCTTGTCGGGTTTCCGGATCGGCGCATCCTTCTACAATTGCGTTCGAGAGGTCTCGGGTATCGTGGCGCGCGGAACGAGGACGGAGGGGACGATGAAGAACGGCAAGGCGACGGCGGCGGCGACGGTCGCCGGGCACCTGGCCACCGCCGGGCTGACGCTGGCCCTGGCGGTGATGCTCCTGGGCTGGCGGCCCCACCCCCGCGGCGAGATCGCCGCCCAGGTCCCCCCGGCCCGGGTCGAGCCGGCGGCCCCCGGCCGCGCGACCGCCGAGCCCGACGGCGCCACCGTCCCCGGCGAGGCCCCCGAGGCCGACGCCATGGCCGACCTGGACCCCGAGGAGCGGAACAACGTCCTGGTCTACGCCTCCGTCAACAAGAGCGTGGTGAACATCACCACCGAGTCGGAGATCCAGGGCTTCTTCGGCCTGGAGGAGACCTCGACCGGGACCGGCTCCGGCTTCGTGATCGACAAGCAGGGACACGTCCTGACCAACTTCCACGTCATCCAGGGGGCCGACGTGGTCCGCGCCACGCTGTTCGACGGCTCGGCCCACGCGGCGCGGGTGGTCGGCGTGGACGCCTCCAACGACGTGGCCGTCCTGAAGGTGGACGCCGAGCCGGACAAGCTCAACCCGGTGACGCTCGGCGATTCCTCGCGGGTGCTGGTCGGCCAGAAGATCATGGCGATCGGCAACCCGTTCGGCCTGGAGCGGACGCTGACCACGGGGATCGTCAGCAGCCTGGACCGCTCGCTCAAGGCCAAGAACGGCCGGATGATCAAGGGGATCATCCAGACCGACGCCGCCATCAACCCCGGCAACTCCGGGGGGCCGCTGCTGAACGCCCGGGGCCAGGTGATCGGCATGAATACGGCGATCATCAGCAGCGTCGGCCAGTCGGCCGGGGTGAGCTTCGCGGTGCCGATCAACTCGATCGCCCGCATCCTCCGCCAGCTCATCGACGAAGGCCGCGTCATCCGCGCCGACCTGGGCATCGCCCGCGTCTACACCACCGAGCACGGGCTCCTGGTGCTGGCCGTGGCCGAGGGGGGACCCGCCGAACGCGCCGGGATCCGGCCGATCCAGGTGAGGATCGAGCGCGTGGGCCCCGGCTTCGTCCGCCGCTCCCTCGACCCCGAGTCGGCCGACCTGATCGTCGCCGTCGAGCACAAGCGGGTGAAGACGGTCGACGAGCTGCTGACCGAGGCCGAGAAGCACCAGCCCGGCGACACCGTCCGGATCACCGTCATCCGCGAGGGCAAGCCGATGGACGTCCCGGTCCAGCTTGGCCGGTCGAACTGAGGGCGGGGCCGCGAGGGGGGGCGTCGGGACGACTTACCCCCCCTCCTCCGCCAGCCACCACAGGAGGCCGGCGACCACCAGCGCGTGGTCGACCTTCCCCGCACGGATCAGGTTCAGGATCTCGCCAGCCGGCACCCTCTCGACGGTCAGCTCCTCGGTGTGGTCGAGCTTAGGCTCGGCCACCTTCCGGGCGTTGCGGATCACGATGGTCGTGGTCCGTGAGGTCACCAGCGAGGGGTTGGACCAGAGCGAGCCGATGAGCCGGGGCGGGTCGCCGGCGTAGCCGGTCTCCTCCAGCAGCTCGCGGGCCCCGGCGACGACCGGGTCTTCCCTCGGGTCGACCAGGCCGCCCGGGATCTCCAGGCTGTCGCGGCCCGAGCCCGCCCGGAACTGGCGGACGAACAGGACCTCGTCCTCCGGGGTGATCGCGATCGCGTGGACCGCGTCGGCCAGGTGGACGACGTAGAAGTCGTGCGTCAGCCCGGAGTAGCGCGACCGGAACCGCTCCTGGCGGAGCGTGAACAGCCAGTTCTCCTCCATCGTCCGGTCATGCTGGCCGCCGTCGACGCGGGACCACGAGGCGTCTTCCAGGTTCTCGGCGCTCACGCGATAGGCTCCCGACCGGGGTCGAAACGAGACGAGGGACGCCGGGGCGTCCCTCGTGAAGTTGATACGGGATGCGAGGCGGGATTACCAGCTTCCGCCGTCGTCCCCGCCGCCCCAATCTCCGCCGCCCCAGTCGCCGCCGGAGTCGCCCCAATCGCCGCCGCCGGAGTCGCCCCAGGAGGCGCCGTGGCCCGCGTCGTCGCCGCCGACGAAGCCGTCGCCGCCGGTATAGCCGGCGTCGGTGGGAGGGGGGCTGGCGGCGTCGGCGTGGTGGCCCGGGGAGGAGTGACGGCCGGAGAACTGGTCGTAGAGCCAGTTGCCGGCCATGGCGCCGCCCAGGCCGCCGAGCATGCCGGAGAAGAACCCGCCGCCGCGGCCGCCCATCATGCCGGGGCCGCCCATGCCGGGGCCCATCCCAGGGCCGCCCATGCCGGGGCCCATGCCGGGGCCGCCCATGCCGGCCCGGCCCATCCCCTGGGGGTATCCGCCGCGGTTGCCGAGCGACCCGCTCAGGAGGCGGACGATGAACAGCACGCCGAGGATGCCGCCGCCGATGACCAGCAGCGTCCCCAGGCCGAACTGCTGCTCGCCGCCGGCCCGCTGGTTCGCCGCGGCGGCCCCGCCGGGCGCCGGGGCGACCGGGACCATCCGGCGTCCGTCGCCGCGACGGGCCGCGACCGGGCCGCCCGGCAGCGCGGAGTCGATCGCCGCGACGGCGGAGGCCAGCCCGGCGTCATAGTCGCCGGCCTTGAACGGCTCGATGAAGGCGTCGCGGATCTTCCGACGGGCCGCCTCGGGCAGCGCCGCGGCGTGACGCTCGCGGACCAGGACGTTGGAGAGCACCTTGTCCTTGCCGGACAGGAGGATGTAGACCCCCTGGGCGTCGACCTCGCGGCCCCGCTTCTGGGCCAACTCGTTGATGGCGCGGAGCTTGGCCCGCGAGTCGGCGTCGGCGGGCAGGCCGGGGATGGCGTCGATCGTCTCGATGAAGATCGGCGTCCCGGCCCGCTTCTCGACGCGGGTGAGTTCGGACTCGGCCTTCCGGGCGGCCTCGGGGGAGAACATCCCGGCGCGGTCGCGGACCTCGGCGGCGTCGGAGACGGACGCGGCGAGGGCGATCGCGGCGGCGAGCAGGGTTGCCGCGGGGCGTCGGAGGGTTCGCAACATGGGCCTTTCTTCCTTTGCGGCCCGGCCTCCGGGCCGGGCGTCGTCTGAGCTTGGCTAAGTCGCCAGGGAGGTCATTCGCGTCCCGGGGCGGTTTCTTCGACGGACTTGCTTGCTACGACCGTGCCGGCGATCGGTTCGCCCGGATCGCCCGCGAGGGCCGGGCGGGCGGGATCAATCCGCGGCGACCTCGGAGAGCCGCGAGATCGCGACGACGTCCGCCAGCCGCAGCAGGACGCGCGAACGGTTCTTGCGGATCCCCAGGGTGGCCGACTCGTAGACGTACACCTCGCGGGTCGCCGCGCCGTGGCGGAAGTCGTGCAGGTCGGCGTCCCGCAGCTCCAGGAACAGGGGG
This sequence comes from Paludisphaera sp., assembly GCF_037189885.1. Taxonomy (NCBI): domain Bacteria; kingdom Pseudomonadati; phylum Planctomycetota; class Planctomycetia; order Isosphaerales; family Isosphaeraceae; genus Paludisphaera; species Paludisphaera sp. Next base: position 15,293 of record NZ_JBBCIR010000024.1, on the reverse strand, counting down.
TCGACGCCCGTCAGGACGCCGAGGCAGACGTAGGTGGAGATGAGGTCCACCACGACCACCTGGCCGATCAGCTCGGTCAACGACGGGGAGTCCTGGGGCACGATCGCCTCGGGTGAAACGCCTTGGAACTTAAGTCTTTATAAAGAATTCTCGGGGCCTCGGATGGCCTTGACGAATTGTAGGGGCAGGGTTAGGTTCCCGCCACCATATCCCCCCTCGATTTCTCGACGCGACGCCCGTGGCCGGCCGGCCGAGGGCTGCGTTCATAGGGCTAAAGCGGTCATGATCCAGTCGAAAATCGTCCTCGTGGTGGTCGCCCTGTCCGCGCCGGGATTCGCGGCCCGGGCGGGCCAGGGACCGCCGGAAACGGCCGACTCCTCCCCCGCCGCCGCCGCTTCGGCGCCCGCCCCCCCGGCGGAGTCGTTCGTCCTGCTCCGCGACGACCGGGTCCTCAAGGGGATCGTGACCGAGAAGGAGGACGAGGACGCCATCGTGGTCACCACGCCGCTGGGGGCGATGACGTACCGCGGCGGCCGGATCGAGAAGGTCGGCGCCTCGATGGAGGAACTCCTGAGCTACAAGCGCGGGCTCGTCCCCGAGGACGACCCCGATGAGCAGATGAAGCTCGCCCGCTGGTGCCTCGCCAACGGCATGCAGCATGAGGCCCGCGAGCACCTGGGGCTGATCCTGGGGCTCGACCCGAAGCACCGGCAGGCGATCGCGATGCGGGGCTCGCTCGACATGGCCGACGCCCGCCTGGCCCGCCGCGAGCAGGTCGACGAGGAGGTCCGCCAGGCCGGCGGCGACGTCATGGAGCCCGCCCCGGGGGCGCTCGACCCGACGATCGTCCAGAAGGCGCGCCGGGGGATGGGGGTCAGCGACCTGCCGGTCGTCTTCGACCTCCCCCCCAACGTGGCCGTCAAGCGCGCCGCCGAGTTCCAGCGGTACGTCCAGCCGGTCCTCCAGCTCCACTGCGCCCGGTGCCACGACGAGCGGCACGACGGCAAGTTCCAGCTCGTCCCGCTCAACAGGAAGTCCGACCACACCCCGGAGGCCATCCGCGCCAACCTCGACGCCGTGCTCCGGCTGGTCGACCCCGAGGACCCGGCCAAGAGCGAGCTGCTCTCCAGCTCTCTCCGGCCCCACGGCACCGGCAAGAACCCGCGGCCGATCTTCCAGGGGTCGAACGACAGGGCGTACCAGATCCTCGCGGCCTGGGTGGCCGGCCTCCGCTCGAAGCCCGTCCCGCACCCCCTGGCCGGCGCGCCGGCCCGCCCGGCGGAGGAGGATGGCGACGGGTTCGCCGTCGACCGCGCCCGCGTCGCCCGGTCCACGGCGGTCGTCGACCCGATCATGGGCGAGGCGACGCGGATCCCGCCCCCGACCCGTCGCGATTTCACGACCCCCGACCTGAAGTACCAGCCCGGCCAGGGCTGGATCGACGACGACGGGAGCGGCGAGGACGCCCCGGTGCCGTTCGCCGTCTCCGGCAAGATGCCCAAGGGCGTCTCCGTCGGACGGCCCCCCGCCCGCTCCGCCGACCCCGCCGTCGCGCCGACTTCCACGACGACCGCCGGCCCCTCCTCCCCCTCCGGGCGCGGCCCCAGGCTCAGCCCCGAGGTCGCCCAGGCCCTCGCCGAGGCCGAGGCCAGGGCCGCCGGCGGCGCCCCTCCCCTCCCCGTCGACGACGATGAGGACGAGGCCGACGAACTCGTCGCCCCCGCCCCGGAGAAGGCCGCCCGGCCCTCCCGGTCGATCAAGCTCGACCCGGCGCTGCTCCAGAAGGCTCTCGAGAAGAAGAACGCCGCCGGCGAGTGATCGTCCAAGCCTGGCGAGCCCGGTACCGCCCAAATCCCGGGCGGGCCGGGCTCACCTCGTCCTGTTCAACCAATTCTCGAACGCATCCTTCAGCGTCTTAAGGTCCGACGGCACCCGCCCCTCCATTCTCTGTTGCTCGGCGACCTCCTGCGCGATGTTCGCATGGATCGAGGCCGAGTCCCTCGGGCCGGGAAGCCCCGGCCGGTGGCAGAATCGGCTAACGACATCCCCCAAGATTTCCTTCGCGGCAAAGTCCCGCCGCCAGTCGTCGACCGCCAGGGCATTGGCCGCTCGCTCCCCCAGCCGCTCCAACGCTTGGTCGACTCCCTCGCGCGACGACTTCTTCACCTTGGCGTCCAGGCCCAGAAACCATGGCGAATCGCAGATGTATCGGAGGGCGGCTTCCCGACCGTCGAGGTCCTGGGGGGGCAACGCGGGGAAATCAGCCTGAAACCGCATCTTGAGTTCGTTCAGCGTCTGGCGACAAGTCGTGTACCAGAGAAGACCCTCGGCCTTCTTCCTCATGAAGCCTTCTAGGTCCTCGCCGGTGCATCTCGGATCACGGTTGTTGTATCGCGAATGGCGCAAGGCTTCCCCATCCAGGAGATAGTTCTCGATCTCATGGACGGGCAGGCGGCAGACTTTCGGCGGGCCGCCCCGCGAGGACCACTTCTCGATGTTGGACTTCCCGTCGTCGCGATCCACCACGCCGAAGACGTTCAGGTATTGATTGGACCGCGCGGAGTCGACCATCACCCTCACCCCCTCGTTCCCACCCGCGACGAGGTACTGAATCCGTACGTCGTCCCAGAGCGTCGCCAGATAAGATCGAGTGAGTTCGTCCTCGACCCAGAGCACGAGCGGGGCGCGGTAGAGGACCCCCGGCGAGTAGTCCACTTTGGCCATGCGCGGTCAGGCTCCGTTTCGGGCCGGCACCGCGTTCGCCCACGCCGTGGCCCTGGGGTCGTCTGCGGGCACCAGGAAATGGCGCTCGTAGGACTTGGCCTCGGCGAAAACCTCCGGGGAGTGGGTCGCGAGCATGAACTGGGCCGTCGGCCTAAGGAACAACAGCGTCCGGACCAGGGCCCGATGCCACTGAGGATCCAGGTGAAGCTCGGGCTCGTCGATGAAGATGACTCCCGGGCGATTCCCGGCCAAGGCGAGCGACCCGAGGAACAGGAAGAGCTCCAGTTGGCCAGAGCTTAAAAGGTCCACGGAGAGCGGAGAAGGCTCGCCGGGAGACTTCAGGAAGACGTCGAACGAGCCGCCGTCCTCCTCGCTCCCCCTGGCGATCTCGACGTCGAAGGACTGGCCTTGACCAGGATGGAAGGTCCGCCACGCCTGATCGATGGCCGACTTGATCTCGGTGTAGGACGGCGAGGCGGGCTGTGCCTCGAACCGTTCGATCGCAGCGGCGTTCACGAGTCGCTGCTTGACGTTTAATAGTCTGTTATGATCCGTTTCGGCCGGCTTCCTTCCGCGCTTCCCCACCGTCGGGTCGACCGACCCGACCAGCGACGGGGCCCGCCAGGAAGTGAAGTACTCGAAAAGGTCGGGGTGGAGGGGGGAGCGTGAACCCGAACTCGAATTCATCGCCAATGGATGATCGAATGGGAGTAGGCCGGAGCCCTCGGCGATCTTGGCCTCGGCTTCGATCAGGAAATCCTCCGCTCCTCGCCGGACCGCATCCTGACCGACGGCCCCGGTCACGAGGTCTCCGCGGCCGCCGAGCACGAGGAACGCGGCCTCCAGGACGGTCGTCTTCCCGCCGCCGTTAGCTCCGCCGAGGACGACCAGCCGATTGGGGAGGCCGTCCGGGCCCTTGAGATCGAGGTCTAGCGAGTTGATGCCGCGGAAGTCGCGAATCTTGAGCGAGGTCAGGGCGATCGATGGCGCGCCCATGTCTGACCCTCCCCTTGCTGTCGGAGGCGGGATTGATTCACCATAGTTTACCATTCGAGGCCCACGCAAGACCCCGCGCGGGACTGATTTTCCCGGAAGCCTGGTCGTTCGGCCGAAGCCTCGCGTGACCGGGCCCGCCGTCGGTCGTCAGACCCACCCGTTCCGCTTGCGGAGCCACCATTCGAGCGTCAGGCAGGCCGTGAACAGCAGGAAGAAGGGCCAGTTGTCCCAGACGCGGTGCTCGGTGGGGCTGAAATAGTCGGTGAAGGCGGAACGGTCCAGGCCGCCGAGGTGCTTGCCGAGCTGCTCCGAGGGGACGGCCTCGCCGGCCGTGATCTCGGCGATCTGGCGGGCCAGCTCGGGGTCGGCCGAGGGGTTCTCCAGCTCGCGGTCGTCCTGGTAGACGAGGAACCGGACGGAGTCGCGGCCGACCTCCTGGCCGCCGCGACGGCCGATCACCGTGACCTTGTAGTCGCCCGGCTCCCCCCTCGCGGCGTAGGTCCCGCGCCATTCGTCGCCGCGCGAGTAGACGTCGACGGGCTCGGCGGCGGGGGCCTGGCCGTCGGGGCCGGGGGCGGCCCCCTCGCGCTCGACGGTGGTCTCGTAGGCGACGTCGGTCAGCGGGGCACCCTTGGCGTCGCGGCCGGTGACGGTCAGCTCCACGAGCTGGCCCACCGAGGCGCGACGGCGGTCGATGGCCAGCTTGATCTGGTCGGCCCCCTGGTCCTCCTTGTGGGCCAGCCAGAAGATCACCTGACGCCAGAACTTCCGGTGGATCGGGATCCCCTCCGGGGTGCGGGCCCAGACCCAGGTGTCGCCGCCGTAGGCGATCGCCCGGCCCTTGCCCGTCTCCTGGATCACCATCATCGGGTCGGCGTCGTTCCCGTTGACCGTCCCCAGGATCTCCGCCCCCCGCTTGGGCGTGAACCGATTCGCCCCCTGCAGCGGGGGGAGCGACTCCCAGAGCGCGGCGCTCGCGGCGGGGTCCGAGCCGACCTGCAGCAGGTAGCTGTTCAGCCCCGACGGATTGGGGACGAACCGCGCGCCGTCCGGCGGCTCGATCTGGCCGTCGCCGGGATGGACCTCGACGGGGAGGATGTCGGCCACGGGGGTCCGCCCCCAGCCGCCGGGGCCGAAGCTGCCACCCCCGCCCAGCATGATGAGCCCCGCCGTCCCCCTCCGCACCGCGTCGGTCAGCATCGCCTGCTGCCTCTCGGTCAGGAAGTTGGCCGCCATGTCGCTGAGGATGTAGACGTCGTATCGGCCGGGGTTGAACTCGTCGTCGCTCACGCCCCCCTGGTCGCCGACGGCCGGGGCGCGGATCAGGCCCGAGACGACCTCGATGTCGGGCGAGGTCGCGATCGCGTTCATCAGGAAGCGGTAGTCCCAGGTGAAGTTCGGCCCCTGGAGGAACAGCACGTTCAGCCCGCCGCTCAGCACGGTGACGAACGTGCCGACCTCGTTGTTGGTCGTCACCAGCTCGCCGGGGCGGGGGGCGACCTTCAGCGTGAGCTTCTTGTCCCCGGGGGTCTCCGGGATGTAGTTCAGCCCGGCGATCGGCACGGAGTCGGCGGGGCCGTCGGGGACCTTCACCTGGACCTTCGCCACGGCGGTCGGCTGGTCCTCGACGAACAGCTCCACGTCCAGCGTCTCGCCGGCGTATCCCCGGGCGCTGAGCGTCCCGCGCACCTCCAGCTTGTTCTTCACGAAGACGGTGGGGCCGGCGACGACGTCGCGCACGGACACGTCCCGCGAGTCCGCGCCGGCCGCCTGCGTGCCGAAGACGACCGTGGAGACCGGCGTCTGCTGGTCGCGATACCGACGCGCCGCGATCAGCGGGTTGATCCCGTTGTTGGAGGCGAAGTCCGACAGCAGCACCAGCCGGGCCAGCCGCCGGCCCCCCTGCGCCTGGCGCTTGTCCAGCTCCATCATCACGGTGCCGAGCTGCGTCTGCCGCCCCTCGGGCTCGGCGAGGGGCTCGCCGGCCTTGAGGTCGCGCAGGTCGGAGTCGAACGCGAACTCGCGAACCTCCAGGTCCCCCCCGAGCGCCTTCGCCGCCTCGACCCCGGCCGCCAGGGCCTCCTTCGCCGCCTCCCACCGCGACCGGCTGTTGGCCTCGTCCTGGAGCTTCATGCTGCCGCTGGAGTCGATCGCCAGGACGACCGTCGCCGCCTGCTGCTTCTTCTCCCGGACGATCACCGAGGGCCGCAGCGCCGCCAGCAGGCAGAGGAGCAGCGCGAAGAGCCGCAGCCCCAGCGCCAGCCAACGCCACCGCGCGCCCGGCCCGCGCAGCTTGCGCGCGTAGGCGGCGACCGTGAGCCCGACGACCGCCGCCGACGCGACGAGCAGGAACGGCCACGGGGCGATCGGGTTGAAGCTGATGCTGAATCCGGGGTCGATCACGACGGGGATGACCTGTCGAAAGGGACGTGGTGGAGGGTGGCGACCCCGCGACGATTGTCGCATCGGGGCCCGCGCGGCGTCCAGCGTCTCACGCCGCGGCCTGCGCGGGGGACGGCCCCGGCTCGGTCGTCGGGCCGCCGGTCGGCTCCTTGTAGAAGGTGTTGGCGAGGAAGTTCTCGGCCGTCACCAGGATCAGGATCAGGAACATCAGCCAGGGGAACAGCTCCTGGCCGACCCGGATCAGCTCCGTCGCCTTCTGGAGCGTCCGGTCGTCGTCGGCCAGGAAGTAGCCCTCCTTGCCGAACAGGGCGTCCAGCTCCGCGGCCTCCAGCGCGGCGAATCGGCTCTCGTCGGCGGGGGGGTTGAGGCTGAACCCCAGGGTCTGCTTGGCGTCGCCGGGGCCGCTGGCGACGACGGTCCAGTGGCCGGGGAACTGGGGCGAGGCGATCCGCAGCGGCTCGCCGGGGGGGGGCGGCGTGGCGGCCTCGGCCGTCTTGCCGTCGGGGCCGATGATCCGCACGTCCGTCGCCGCCGCGCCGGGGCCCAGCGGCACGATGACGTCCTCGCCCGCGTCGTAGACCAGCCGCTCGCCGGTCGAGCCCGACAGGTACGGGACGGTCAGGTTCATCACGACGGGGAAGACCCAGTAGCTCAGGCTCGGCAGCTCGTTCCACGCGGCGGGGTCGGAGGGCCTGGGCCGTCGCGCCAGCGGGGTCGTCCACATCAGCACGCGGCCGGTGCGGGGCCCCTGGAACGTCCGCTCCAGCAGCGCCGGCGCGCCGTCGGCGAAGGTCATCAGGGCGCGGGCGGCCTCGGAGGGCTCGACCTTCCAGTATCGGCGGACGGGCATGGTCGCGAGCTGGGCGTCGATCCCCTCGGCGTAGCGGTCGAACAGCGGGTGCGTGGCGTCGGCCACCTTGCCGAAGGTCGCCGCGGTCGGGTCGGGGACCGCCGGCGCGCCGAGCCGCGCGGGGAGGATCTGCGAGGGGATGGGGCCGTTGTAGTCCTCGGGCCGGCAGCGGACCCCCGCCCCGACCACCAGGCCGCCCCCTTCGTGGACGTAGGCGTTCAGCAGGTTCCAGGCGGCGTCCCCCGGCTCCGCGACGTCGAGCAGGAAGACGGCGGCGTGGTCCTTCAGCGTGTCGCGATACTTCGACGCCAGCTCGGAGGCCCTGGCGATCGTCACCTGGAACGACCGGGCCGCGCCGGGGGTCGGGTCGGGGTCGAGCGCCAGGGCGACGAACTCGGCGTCGACGTCGAGGTCGGAGACGATCAGCACCTTCCGGGGGGGCCGGGCCTGGAAGCTGAGGTAGCGGACGTCGTCGAAGGCGAGCGGGTCCGGGGCACCGGTGACGCGCAGCTCGGCGCGATGGACCTCCCCCTCCTTGAGGCGGGAGGGGGTGGTGAACTGGACCTCCTGCTGGCCGCCGGGGGCGATCTCGATCGGCGCCTGGCCCCTCTTGTCCCCGCCCAGGTAGAACTCGACGATCCGCGAGGCCGGCTTGGCGCCGTGCGAGCGCACCAGGCCGCGGATCTCGACGGGCTCCCCCGTGGAGGCGACCCCGGAGGGGATCTCCATCTCCTCGATCGAGACGTTCTCGCGCTCCTCGGCCGGCGGGCCCAGCCGCAGGACCACGGTGGCCACCTTCCCCCCGGGCGTCTCCGCGGCCTTCGCGACCCTGTCGAGCCCCTCGGCGGGGCGGCCCAGATCCCACGACGTCTTGGCCAGGTCCGAGAGGACGTAGACCTCCCGCCGGGGGCGGTCGCACTCCACGACGGCCTCGTAGACCTCCCCCATCGGGATGTTCAGCGGGCGGTTCACGGCGCGGACCGTCAGCTCCTTGATCCACTGCCGCGCCGAGGCCGGCGAGCGCCCCGTCCGCGAGGCCGGCGAGGCCGAGTCGGCGACGAACACCAGGCTCGAGTCCGGGATCCGGTCGACCAGCTCCAGCGCCTTCTCCTTGGCCTGGTCGAGCAACGTCTCGTCGTTCTGCCGGTAGCCCATCGACAGGCTGGTGTCGAAGACCAGGCCGAGCGCCGTGGGGACCGAGTCGTCGCCCAGCGGCGTCTCGGAGTGGATCCGCGGCCGCGCCAGCGCCAGCGCCATGAGGGCCAGCAGGAGCATGCGGGCGGCCAGCAGCAGCCAGTTCTTGATCCGCATCTTCTTCCGCGACCGCTTCTGGCGCTCGCGGAGCAGCCGCAGGGCGGGGAAGACGACGTGCTTGGGCGTCGGCCTCATGAACAGGTGGAGGATCACCGGGATCGCCGCCAGCGCGGCGCCCGCGGCCAGCCCCGCGTGCATCAGCGAGAATTCCATGCGTCAACCTCGCGCCTGGCGGGACAGCAGATACGAAGTCAGGGCCTTGTCGAACGGCATCCCGGTGTGCAGCGGGACGTAGTCGATCCGGGCGCGGACGCAGTCGGCCTTGTACCCCGCGCGGAACGACTCGACCTCCTCCAGGTAGTCGGCCTTGATGGCGTCGGCGTCGACCTCGATCAATTCGCCCGTCTCGTTGTCCTCCAGCCGGACCATGCCCTCGAAGGGGAAGGCGGCCTCGGCCTCGTCGAGGATGTGGAACAGGATGACGTCGTGGCCGGAGTGCCGCAGCCGGTGCAGCCCCCTGCGGATCGGCTCCGGGTCGGCCAGCAGATCGCTGAAGATCATGATGAGGCTGCGATGCCGGAGCATCCCGGAGACCTGCGTCAGGCTGGCCTGGAAGTCGGCCACCCCCTCCGGCTTGAGCTGCGACAGCACCGACAGGATGTTCGCCAGCTGCGACCGCCGGCTCTTCGGCGCGAGGCTGCGTTTGACCTTCGAGTCGAACGCGATCAGGCCGACGGGATCCTGCTGGTGGATCATCAGGTAGCCGAGCGCCGCGGCGAGGCTGATCCCGTACTCGAACTTGGTCAGCTCCTGGCGGTGGGTGTAGCCCATCGACGCGGAGAGGTCCATCACGAGGTAGCCGGTGAGGTTGGTCTCGGCCTGGAACTTCTTGGTGTAGAAGCGGTCGGTCTTGGCGAAGACGTTCCAGTCGATGTCGGAGATGTTGTCGCCGGGGGCGTACTTGCGGTGCTCGGAGAACTCGACCGAGAACCCCTGGAACGGGCTGGCGTGCAGCCCCGCGATGAACCCCTCCACGATGAACTTGGCGCGCAGGTCCAGCCGCGCGACCTGGCGGATCACCTCGGGCTTCAGGAACTTCTCGGCGGTACTCATCGGCGCTCCGCGACGTGTTGACGAGGCGCGCGGGGACGTGAAGGGGCCGCGGGCGGCCCGGCCCGCGGCGCGCCCGCCCCTTCATCCTACGCCGACGGCCTCCGGAAGGCTCGCCCCGGGGGCGGGATTACGCCCCTTTTCGCTCGTACTTGGGGGTCTCGGGCTCGCGCACCTCGGCCACGAGGCGCTGGATGATCGACTCGGCGGTCTGGCCCTCGGCCTGGGCCTGGAAGTTCACGCTGATGCGGTGGCGGAGGACCGGGATGGCGACCTTGCGGACGTCGTCCAGCGAGACGCTGTAGCGGCCGTCCATCGCCGCCATCGCCTTGCCGGCCAGGATCAGGTTCTGCCCGGCGCGGGGGCCGGCGCCGTAGTCGACCAGCTCCTTGATGAACTGCGGCGCGCGCTCGTCGGCCGGGCGGGTGGCGCGGACCAGCCGCGCGACGTAGTCGACCGTGTACTCCGACGCCGGCACCGACGTCACCAGCCGCTGCAGGTTCACGATCGCCTTGCCGGAGAGGATCTTCTTCAGCTCCGGGTTCTCCCCCTTGGTCGTCCCGGAGAGGATCTTCTTCTCCTCGTCGAGCGACGGGTAGCCGACGCGGACGTCGAACATGAAGCGGTCGAGCTGGGCCTCCGGCAGCGGGTAGGTCCCCTCCTGCTCGATCGGGTTCTGGGTGGCAATGACGAAGAACGGGTCGGGGAGCTTCATCGTCTCCTGGCCGACCGTCACCTCGCGCTCCTGCATCGCCTGCAGGAGCGCCGCCTGGGTCTTCGGCGGGGTCCGGTTGATCTCGTCGGCGAGGATGATGTTGGAGAACAGCGGCCCGGCGACGAAGCGGAACTCGCGGCGGCCGGACTCCGGCTCCTCCAGCACGTTGGTCCCGGTGATGTCGCTGGGCATCAGGTCTGGGGTGAACTGGATTCGCTTGAAGCCGACGTCGAGGATCCTGGCGATGGAGCTGACCATCAGGGTCTTGGCCAGCCCCGGCACGCCCACCAGCAGGACGTGGCCCCGGGTGAAGATGGCGGCCAGGATCAGCTCGACGACGTCGTGCTGGCCGATGATGACCTTGCTCAGCTCGGCGGTCATCACGTCCCGAGAGTGCCGAAAGTCGTCGAGGAGCTGCGTGATCCGGTCGCTCGCGGTAGACATCCGGTGGTCCGTCCCCAGGGGGGTGATCGGGCGGCTCCGCTCGGCCCGTCCGCCCGCCCGCGGCGTCCGGTGATAGGTCGTCATTGTAGGCCCCGGCGCGGCCCCGATTCAAGCGAGCCGGCCGCCGCCGCGATTCCGCCGCGCCGCTTGTGGAGCCTCCGTGCGCCGGGTTATGATCCGGGCGGCTTCGGCCTGGATTCGAACCGCCCTCCGGGCGAGATGGAGGCGACATGGCACCCTCGCGCGAGATCCACGGGACGCTGCTCCCCGTCGGCGGCGGCGACCCGATCCCCCTGCTCAAGACGGAGCTGACGGTGGGCCGGCGGCCGGTCTGCGACGTGCGGCTGGAGTTCGAGAACGTCTCGGGCAAGCACGCCGTCCTGTCGCTCGTCAACGGCCTGTGGCACGTCCGCGACATGGGGAGCACCAACGGCACGACCCTCAACGGGGCGCGCCTCAGCAGCCCCCACTCGATCATGCCCGAGGACGAGCTGGGCTTCGCCGGCCACCTCTACACCATCGACTACGTCCCCAGCGGCCCGGAGACCCTCCTCGCCAGCCACCAGGCGCTGGACCAGGAGGTCCAGGAGGACCGCCGGCGGCACTCGCTGATGGAGCTGGCCGGGCTCGACACGGACGACAAGGCCGTCCCCCCCAGCCGCCCCAAGACCGCCCCGGCGGCCATCGAGCGGCTCTCGGTCGACGAGGCCGAATTCGACGACACCGTCCCGAAGCACTTCAAGCCCAAGGCCCCCCCTCGCCCCAGGAAGGACGACGAGGACGACTTCCTCAAGCTGATCGAGGAAGAGGTCGTCGAGAAGCCCGAGGAGTGAGGCCCCCGGACGCCCGGGGCCCGGAATCCCTCGCCCCGGCGGGGAAGGATGGGTCGGCCGGGGGAGGAACGTCGCCTTATCTCTAGTGACGCCCGGCCGGCGCGGCCTCGATCGCGGGGCCGCCGGCCGGGATCCTTGCGACGCCACGACAGAATGGAGATTTGAGATGAGCATCCTGAGCAAGTCCCTGATGACGATGGGCCTGGCCGCTCTGATGATCGCCCCGGCCTCGGCCCAGGAGCGCCGCGGCCCCGGCGGCGGCATGATGGGCGCCGGCGGGAGCGTCTCCATGCTGCTCTCCAACCGGGGCGTCCAGGACGAGCTGAAGCTCGACGCCCCGCAGAAGGAGAAGGTCGACGAGGCCGCCCGCAAGGCCCGCGAGAAGTTCGAGTCCGCCCGCGAGTCCGCCCAGAACGTCGAAGGGCAGGAGCGCTTCGCCAGGATGCGCGAGCTGACCCGCGAGGTCGACGCCGAGACCATGAAGTCGCTGGCCGACGTCCTGAAGCCCGAGCAGGTCACCCGCCTGCACGGCATCCGCTACCAGACCCTCGGCGCCGCCGCGTTCCAGGACGAGCACCTGGCGAAGGCCCTCAAGCTGACCGACGAGCAGAAGTCGGCCGTCGAGCAGGCCATCGCCGACTCCAGGGACGCCATGCGCGACGCCCCCCGCGACGGCGACCGCCAGGCCGCCATGGAGCGCTTCCGCGAGATCCGCGAGAAGGCCGTCGCCCAGGTCGAGGCCAAGCTCACCGACGAGCAGAAGGCCGAGTACAAGAAGATCATTGGTGCCCCGTTCGAGCTGCGGTTCGAAGGTCGCGGCCCCGGCGGCGGTCGCGGCCCCGGCCGCTGATCCAACAGCCACGAGATCCCGAGCGGGCGCGGCGACCCCTCGCGGGCCGCCCGCGCCCGTCCTTTTTTCGAACCTCGCGACCCCCCCCGGCGCATGGCTTGCCTCTCTCTCCGTCGCGGGGCCGCCGTGGGCCCCGCCGCGAATCCTTGCCATCGGCCCGTCGAGAGGGAGCCATGCCACACCGACCCCCATCGGCCCGACGCCCCGCGCGCGCGTCCCTGCCGGCCCTGACCGCCGCCCTGTTCGTCGCGACCCTCGCCGTCGCCCAGCAGACGCCCCCAGAGCGGCAGCCCCTCCCCGACCCCGCCGCCGAGGCCGTCTCGCCCCGCGAGGTCCCGATCGAGCGGCCCGAGCAGAAGATCACCGACCACGACCGCTCGCCGGCCTTCGATCGCACCAAGCCGGCGTACTTCAACCCCGACGTCAAGCCCCAGCCCAACGAGGGCCGCATCCTGGGCTTCGACTTCGCGCGCGACCCCCTGAACGCCCCCAAGCCGTTCACCACCTTCGCCGAGATCAAGGAGAAGGAATCCGCCGCCCGCCCGGAGGTCATGGCCGCCCAGCGCAAGTACCTGGAAGGCCGCTTCAAGCTCCAGCCCAAGCTCGACCCGGAAGCCACCATGTCGCGCGGCAAGCCCCTGCCCGTCGGGCCCACCGCCAGGCTCCCGGAAGGCATGGACTTCGAGGCCCTCGGCAAGCTCTCCCCGGATGAGATCAAGGAGCGCGGCCTCTTCCCCTACGCTTCCCTGATCCACCCGCTGCACGCCAACGGCGGCCAGGTCTTCCCGCCGGTCCAGCTCGCCATGTTCCCGCGGCTGGAGCGGTTCGACGTCGAGTTCGACATCCCCAACGAGTTCCTCCCCGAGTTCCCGCCGGCCATCTTCCTCTCCAACCGGCCGGAGCTGGGCGACGTCTCCCGCGGCCAGGTGGTCTCGCTGCACAACTTCCACGAGCTGTTCAAGGACATCATCACCCCCGTCCAGCTCGACGGCCTCCGGATGCTGCTGACTCCCCTGCCCCAGGAGGAATTCAACCTGACGGACGACCGCAAGACGGTCCACCCGCAGCTCGGCGTCGCCTGCTTCGACTGCCACGTCAACGGCCACACCACGGGCCAGTTCCACCTCAGCCCGGACATCCGGCCCCAGGAGCGCCGGTTCCGCCTGGACACCCCCAGCCTCCGCGGCGTGTTCAACCAGCAGATCCACGGCTCCAAGCGCAGCCTGCGGTCGATCGAGGACTTCACCGAGTTCGAGCAGCGCACCGCCTACTTCAACGGCGACCCGATCCGGGCGATGAAGAAGGGGTTCTTCGAACTCCCGCGCACGATCGTCCCGCACATGGCCCAGTTCCAGAACATGCTGGACTTCCCGCCGGCGCCCAAGCTGACGATCCTCGGCACGCTCGACCCGGCCAAGGCGACCGAGTCCGAACTCCGCGGCGAGGCCCTGTTCAACGGCAAGGCCCAGTGCGCCCAGTGCCACCCCGCGCCGTTCTACCTGGACGACAAGATGCACGACCTGCGGCTGGAGCGGTTCATGAAGGACGAGCCGGGCGACGGCCCGATCAAGACCTTCACCCTCCGCGGCATCAAGGACACCCCGCCGTACCTCCACGACGGCCGCTGCCTCACCCTGGAAGACACCGTCGAGTTCTTCAACCTCGTCCAGGAGCTGAAGCTCACCGCCCAGGAGAAGGCCGACCTCGTCGCCTTCATGCGGACCCTCTGATCGGCCCCGCCTCGACGAGCAGGACGTTCGGGTGATCCGGACGCCGACCACAAACTTCACTTCTCCACTCGTGGGAGGAGGCGGCCGAAGGCCGGATGGGGGCGACCCGCCGGCCTTCGGTCGCGCGCCTCTCGTCCGCCCTGCCGGGATAGCTTCTCCCATCAGGGTGCTCCGAAACACCGCGAATGGAGAAGCCCATCCCCCCTTCTCCCCTCGTGGGAGAAGGTGGCCGACGGCCGGATGAGGGGGCGAATGGTGCCGCGTCCCCCGGTCGGCGAGGGATTTCAAGCCGGCGGCATCCGGTCGCGCCCCCCTCATCCGTCCCCCCCGGGGCCCCTTCTCCCACGAGGGTGCTCTGTCGAAAACAATCCCGGGCCGGTGTTCGTAGAAGGGGCATGAAGACCAAGAGCCAGACGACCCGGCCCATGACCAAGTCGGTGCTGCGGCTGGCGCGGGAGGCCGTCGGGATCGCCCGCGAGGCCATGCCGGCCCGGTCGAACGAACACTCGCCGAAGATCTACACGCAGCACTCGCTCTTCGGCGCCCTGGCCGTGCGCGAGTTCCTCGGCCTGGACTATCGCGGGCTGGAGCAGATGCTCCGCGAATGGCCCCAGCTCCGCGAGGCCCTCGGCCTGGCCCGCGTCCCGGACCACTCGACGTTCCAGAAGGCGGCCGGAAGGCTGCTGACCAAAAAGGGGGGCGTGACCTCCTGGCGGCCGCCGCGCGCCTCGCGCGCGATCGCGGCCTGGCGACGGGACGCGCCCTCGTCGCGGTCGACTCGACCGGCTACGAGGCCCGCCGCGTCAGCGCCTACTACGTGAGGGTGGCGGGCCGCCGCTCGACCCAGCGGCGGTGGCCGAAGCTCACCGTGGCGATCGACGCCCGGACGCACCTGTTCCTGGCGGCGCGGGCGACGCGCGGGCCGGCCCAGGACGCGCCGGGCTGGAAGCCGGCGGTCCGCGAGGCGGCGCGGAACGCCCCGCTGGGGGCGGTGCTCGGCGACGCCGGCTACGACAGCGAGGCGAACCACGCCTACGCCCGCGAGCGGGCCGGGGCCCGCACCACGCGGATCCCGATCAACCGCCGCAACGCCGGCCGCAAGTGGCCGAAGGCGCGCTACCGCCGCGAGATGAAGCGGTGGTTCCGCCGGCCGGGGCCGGGCCGCGACGGCCGCCGCCGCAAGCCGCGGCGGATCTACAACCAACGCTGGCAGGTGGAGAGCGGCTTCTCGCGCGACAAGCGGCTGATGGGCTCGGCCCTGCGCGCGACGAAGTGGACGAACCAGGTCGGGGAGCTGCTGCTGCGGTGCGTCGTCCACGACGTCCTGCTGCTCGTCGGCGATGCGGAGAGGCGCGAACGGGACGCCGCCCGCGCCTCTCCGGGC